>CAMBZY010000047.1 GCA_945872325.1 Candidatus Kuenenia stuttgartensis
CGTGGTCAAGCACAACTTGGCTGTTATCTAGCCGGTCTTGGCGCTAGCCCCGGTTGGATCGGTTTTATCTAGCCGGTCTTGGCGCTAGCCCCGGTTGGATCGGTTTTATCTAGCCGGTCTTGGCGCTAGCCCCGGTTGGATCGGTTTTATCTAGCCGGTCTTAGCGCTAGCCCCCGGTTAATTATCTTTCGCGAACCGGGGGCTAGCGCCCGGCGGCTAGATTCAAACCAAGAAACCGGCGGCTATCGCCTCTTATCTAGCCGGTCTTGGCGCTAGCCCCGGTTGGTTTCTAAGTCGCAGAAACCGTGGCTATTGCACTTCATCTAACCAGTCTTGGCCCGGTTGGCTCGCATTTAAAACCGGAAGTTCACTTTCGGCCTGTTCCTTAATTCCTCATAGCCGAATTCAGCCTTAGCAAGCCCGTCACAGACTCGATCACACATCGGGCAGCCGTTCTGATCTCATCTTCTGTGTTGAAACGCCCGAGACTGAACCGTAGGCTGGATCGTGCGGCATCGTCTGTAAGTCCAATTGCCTTCAGTACATGGCTTGGCTCAGGGTCGGCCGCTGAACAGGCTGATCCGCTCGATACGGCGATCTCTTTCATGGTCAGCATCAGGGCCTCTCCACTGACCCCACTGAACGATAAATTCAAAGTATTGGAGATCCGCTCAACGCGATGCCCATTGAGGGTTACAGCTTCGAGTTCAGCCACGATCAAGCTCTCAAGAAGATCTCTAAGCTCAATGAATCGAACGGTTTCCGTTGGAATAAGATCGTTTGCAATTTCCATGGCTGTGGACATTCCTACGATCAAAGGGACGGGTAGAGTCCCACTCCTCAGACCCCTTTGGTGGCCTCCCCCTTCGATCAGTGGTATCAGCCTCACGGGGCGATCGCGGCGACGCACGTAAAGACCACCGATACCCTTGGGGCCATAGAACTTATGGGCTGAGAATGACATCAGATCCACTCCAAGATCATCCACATCCACCGGGATCTTTCCAATCGCCTGTGTGGCATCCGTATGAAGCGTAACATTCTGAAGATGACAGACTTCGGCGATTTCAGCGATTGGGCTGATGGTGCCTGTCTCGTTATTGGCCAGAATGATTGAGACCAGCGATGTCTGGTCTGTCACGGCCTCTGCGACTTGCTCTGGAGCGATCATCCCTGTCGAGTCTGGCCTGAGCCAGGTCACAGACCATCCTTGTTTTACCAGTCGTTTGATCGGGTCGATCCCTGCCTTATGTTCGGCAAGACTGCTGATCAGATGCCGGCCACGCTTTTCCAGATAAGGCGCAACCCCTTTGATGGCCAGGTTAATGGACTCCGTTGCTCCGGAAGTGATGACCAGTTCGCGAGGCTCGGCGCCGATGCATCGGGCCATGGATTCAACGGAGTTCTCAACAGCCCCGGCGGCTTCCCATCCCATGCTGTGCGATGTACTTGCAGCATTTCCATAGTACGTATCGAAGAACGGGATCATGGCTGCGACAACTCGTGGGTCAACGCGTGTCGTGCTATTGTTGTCGAGATAAATCATGGATTCAACTTCAAGCCATTGGGGCCATGTCTGGAGTGATCTTCAACAATCATAATACCACAGTACGATCGATCGCAAAGGCCTGGTGGGCGAGTTGGCGAAGCCCTGAATCGGGATTCATCAAATCTTTTCAGAAATCGTAGTTGCGTTGATTCAAGAGTTACCGTAAATTCATACTCACTAGTGTGATGGTGGGGAAGGATCCGGAATCTCATACTTGATCTGATGGAGATCGCTGAAATGATTTACACCAAAGACGAAGCTCAGGTTGAATTTACGAGATGGAGCAAATCTTACGACAGGTCCATTTTACAAACACTTTTGTTTGGGCCTTCCCGTAAAGCCTTGCTGAATCAAATTCGTGGCCTGAAGATGGAGTCGCCCAAGGTTTTAGACATTGGATGCGGCACAGGCCAATTCCCTGAAGTCCTATTCCATGAAGTTCCAGGGGCGAAGGTTTGGGGACTTGATCTGGTTCGAGGCATGCTCGAAGGTGGAAATGGCCGTTGGAATCACTACACAGACAGAATTCAGCCTGTTCAGGGCGATAGCGAACGACTCCCGTTTGCAGACGGTTCCTTCGATATCCTGACCTGTGCCAACAGCTTCCATCATTATCCGAACCAAGCTCTGGCGGTTCGCGAAATGTGCCGGGTGCTCAGGCCCGGTGGAGCATTGATGCTGCTCGATGGCTATCGCGATGGCTTATGGGGACGATTTATTTTTGATGTTTGCGTGGCCGGCGTTGAAGGCAACGTGCACCACGCCTCAGCCAAGGAAATCAAGGGGATGATGATGGACGCCGGATTCGGCTCCGTCGATCAGTTCAGGCACCGTGGCCCAGCTCCGTTTTTGCTGAGCCTGGCGCGGACACCTCAGCGAAAGATGCCCAGGCCACATCTGATGGATCGTTCGGACAGCGTTTCGCGATCGACCATCAGCCAGTAATTCTCACGATTTATTGTGGCAATGCACATTGAGCCACAATCGCGCGTGCTGTGCGCAGTCCGTCTGCCGCAGCACTCACGATCCCACCGGCATATCCCGCCCCTTCGCCACAAGGGTAAAGCCCTGTGATAACAGAAGATTGACGAGATTGGTCGTCTCGTGGGATTTTAACCGGGCTTGACCCACGCGATTCAGGGCCGACCAGCACAGCGTCTTTCAGAAACGCCCCTCGCAAGGCCCGGTCCATGATCGGCAGTCCGCGTTCGAGGGCGTTTAAAATGGTAGGTGAGAGAAAGTCAGCCATCGAGCCTGGCGATACGCCCAATGGCGCGCTGGTGACAATCTTGCCGCGTGATCTTCGGTGTCTGAGGAAGTCTGAAACCCGGTGGGCCGGACTTTGATAACCTCCACCGGCTGTTCGAAATGCGGCAGCTTCTGCCCTTCGCTGATACATGATCCCAGCCAGAGGGTGATCCGATCCCACGTCGCTGGCCCCGATGGTCATGACCAGACCACTATTGGCAAACGGGCTGTCGTGATACGACTCGCTCATCCCATTCGTACAAAAATGCTCGGCTTCACTCACGGAGGCCATGATGTAACCGCCAGCGCACATGCAAAATGTGAACAAATCGCGTGCCCCGGCGTGAACTGCCAGATTGTAATCCGCAGCTCCAAGTCCAGCGACTTCGCTGGAGTCTCCATATCGGGCATTGGTGATGGCGGCCTGAGGCTGCTCAATCCGAACACCCATCTGAAATGGCTTGAATTCGAGAGGAATGCCCCGGTTGAGAAGCATTTCATACGTATCACGCGCGCTGTGCCCGATTGCCAAAACCACATGGTTGGTTTCAATGACCCCAGAGCTTGTGGCCACGCCCACGACCTGACCATCCTGAATGAGAATATCTTCCAGGCGACAGTCGAACCGGGCCTCGCCTCCAGCGGCTTCCATTTTCTTACGAATGGTGCGAACAATCAAAGGCAGCCTGTTCGAGCCAAGGTGTGGCCTCTGGTCGTAAACGATCGAAGATTTTCCGTGCGATTCCGCCAGAATTTCGAGCACTCGAGTCACGTCAGGGCCGGTGTTCCGGCATGTCAGTTTGCCATCGGAGAACGTGCCTGCTCCACCTTCTCCGTAAAGATAGTTGGATTCTGCATCGTGGGGCCCTCCAGAATCGAATGCCCGAACATCGGCCACCCGTTCCTTAACAGCCTTTCCACGTTCGAGCATGATCGGCTGGTAGCCGCTGATGGCAAGCATATAGGCTGCAAACAAGCCAGCGGGGCCTGAGCCGACCACCACAGGCCGATTTTTCAAAGGATTTGAGCCTGGTGCAGGCCACTGGAACGATTGATCGCCCATTGGAGTGACGGCACGTGGCAATTCCTCGGATGTCCAGTCTGGAAGATCCACCGCGACGGAATAAATGTGATGAATATAGTCGCGACGACGGGCGTCGAGGCTCTTTCGGAGGATTCGCAAGCTGCGGATATCTTCCACCGAACAGTCCAGTCGGTCGCTGACCAGGTGCGGCAAATCCGCCTCATCCTGGCCTAAATCCATTTTCAATTCATTGACGCGCAGTGTCATCATCTTCGGGCAGTCTTCGTTTCGTATTTTATTATGGCCAGATTATGCATCAGCCCCAGGCTGAAATTCGGCCGTCGGTCCGAAGCAGACAAGTGTCACATCGTCTGCCTGAGGAATTCCATCGGTAAATGCTTTGAATGCTTTCATGATTGCTTGCCCAACCACGGTTGGTCCACCCTCGGTTTCTTTCAAAACCTTGGCCAGGATCCGGAAATCCGGCGATCCAAAGAACTCGTTCGCCTTGTTCCTGGCTTCGGTCACACCGTCACTATAGAAAATGACGATATCATTAGGCTCCAACTGCACTTCCGTAGTCTCAAAAAAGTTCTCCAGCTTGAACGACAGATCCCCAAAGTCGGCTCCGATCAGGCGACCGCTCAGGTCTCTGTCGGGAGTCTCCAGCCGACCATCAGCACGTCTGACGATCAGTGGAGGGTGGCCTGCGTTGACGAGAGTCATTTTAGCGGACTTCAGGTCAAGCATCCCCATCGACATCGAAATATATCGGCAATCGAAGCTGTCGGGAGGGTTCAGAACCGGCATCAGAATCGCGTCAAGCTGCTCAAAAGCCTGGCAAGGGTCTGGCTCTTGTCGCAAAACGTTGCGAAGATCGCTTGAAAGCCGGGCCATGATCAAAGCTGCCGATATTCCGTGTCCGACCACGTCACAGACGCTGATCGCCATCCGGTCCGGGCTGACCATGTTGAAGTCATAAAAATCTCCCCCTACGTCTTCGGCTGGCTTGTATTCGGCAAAGAATTCATAGCCGGGAATTTTTGGAACCCCATGAGGTAGAAACTGTTTGGCAATTTCTGAGGCATGTTTCATCTCCGTCTGCATCTGGGTCTGAAGGATCGCCTTTCGATGCAGTTCTGCCATATGCATGGTGGCACCCACCTGCTGGGCAATCACCTTGAGAATCTCCAGCTCAGACCTCTGAAATTTCGATTTCTGATCGGCGTCGATCTGAAGCATGCCCAAAACGCGACCGTCAGGAGCTTCCACTGGAGCACACATGATCGACCTGATCCCCATGTCCATCATCGACATGCTGCTCGAAACCTCCGAATCCGTGTCGGTCAGGATCACCGATTTACGCTCCTCCACCACCATCCTGTAAATCGTTCGCGAATATCTTGGAACGTTGTCATCGTCCGTATTGCCTACGATGTTCCGGCGTCTCTGCTGGTTGGTCTTCCAAGCCAATACTCGCAGACGATTGGTGTTGGGAACTGTCGTAAACAGTAGATATCGCTGACCTTTCGGAAAGATTCGCATCATCTGGTTCATCACCAGGGGAGCCATTTCCTCTTCCTTGAAAATCGATGCCAAAGTTCGGCTGATCTCAAGGATCCCGTTGATCACCTCCTGCAACGGAGAGCTGGTCATGCTCTCGCCAGGCCCAAGAGTCACCTCGGGCAACGGATTATCCATCCCAAGTGCCAGATTTGGGCCTATCTCGATCGGACCGTCCTGAAATCTGACACAGTCCACTTTCCCAAGTTCAATCAGGTCACCACTTTGCAGAGGATATCCGCGCTGAGGCGTGAGCGTAATCCGACGCTCAAGATGATTCACGTTTCGAATGATCAGGGTACCGTTTGTACTGTCCTGATCGTTGATTAAAAAATGTCGCCCATCGTGATGAATCTTTGCGTGGATTCGACTTATACCGGCAGAGTTTATGTTAAGCCCGCACGTACCATCCCGGCCAATCAGTAATTCCCATCCAGCGGGGATGGTCTCAATGGGTGGAAGTTCCAGTTGCCTGGAATTTTGGTCAAGAATTTTTAGGTAAGCCATGATTATGAGAGCTCTGTGACGTGTTGCGCACGTGATTCGACAACCTTGTCCTTCCTGGACGATTCCTTAATATAGCAAATTTTTCAGTGGAACGTCATGGTTTGCTCGCAGGATTTGATGGAAAATTCCCGTGGAGTGTTTTGGGGTCGACCTGGAGAATCTCGAGAATCTGACTCTGTAATTTGTCCAGTCGTACGGGAATCGCTTGATCTCGTGGAATCTTTTGCCTGTATTTGATCAAAATCGTGAGAATCAACTCCGCCAGATTCGGATCCATCGTCTCTTTGACAAGCGGATGAAGATTTTCCAGAAAACTGATCTCATTCCGATCCATACCTGCTAAAGCGGCCCCGACCACTTGCGATAACACCTCAAATTCAACCCCTCGCCCAGCTTTAGAAAGTGCGTTACGAATCCAGGTCAATCGAAATCGGTCGGAATGCCTCACAAGGTCGCCAATAAGTTGCACATAAGCCCTCCATGCCCAGTCTTCCTCATCAGGGAAATAGCACGGGACGGCGAGCCAGGCAGCAAGCTGATCCTCTTCAACGGCCCTGATCTGGGCATATCGATATTGAGAATCAGCACCCGATTGCCTCGGCACCCGCTTCCAATCCGCCAACTCAGACGCCACAGGCCATACAGGCGATTTGGAATCTGGCAGATTCTCAGAGCTTTTGGCCTGGAACTTTCCGATGAACAGAGCTCGAATGGTGGCCCCCATCGTCAGAATTGCCCAGATTAACCAGCCTCTGCGAGATTTTGTTGAGACCGGCTTTAAAGTCTCTTTTCCCAATCCAAAGTTGCGGCTGGAAAATCGATTTGAAGGAGCCTCCATCTGGCGATTCGCAACCCTGCCTGGAACAGTCACATTCAGCCCAAGTTCATATCGCTGAATCAGTTCCAGCACTTCTCGGGGATCCTGAGGCCGCGACTCGACCGATTTCTCGATCATCCAGTCGATCAAATCAGAAAGCCCCGTCGGGCAGTCGGGACGCAGCAGTCGGACCGATGCTGGCCGATCGTGGATCTGTTTCATGGCGATGGCGTAGGGCGAATCTGCCATCAGAGGTGGACGGCCTGTGAGCAAATGATGGAAAGTCATGCCCAGAGAGTAGATATCGCTACGGGCGTCCACCAACTTGCCTTGAACCTGCTCAGGACTCATATACATCGGAGTTCCAAGCGTATACCCCGTTTGCGTCATTCGGGCCGATTCCGTCTGAGTGGTTCGGGCAAGCCCAAAATCAGCCACTTTGACCAGCCCTTTTTCTGTCACCATCAAATTTTCGGGCTTGATATCACGATGCACCAGACCGATTTCCGTGGCCGCCTGAAGCCCCTGACACGCCTGTTTCATCATCGAGAGACATTCAGATAAGGCAATCGGCCCTTCGGAATTCTTGATACGCTCGCTCAAAATCTGGCCCAGATTCCGCCCTGAGACAAACTCCATCGCAATGTATGGCTGACTCCCCGTGGTTCCAAGTGCATATATATGAACCACATTCGGATGATTCATCCGAGCAGCGATTCGAGCCTCAGCCTCGAATCTCAAAATGGCTTCATGACTCAGCGTTCTGCCCGAATTTAGAAACTTCAAGGCAACCGATCGCCCAAGACTGATCTGACGGGCTCGATAAACAGTCCCCATTCCACCATGCCCAATCGACTCCTCCACCATAAAATCACCCAAAGTCCGGCCGATCCAGGGATCGTTGCCCTGACTTTCGGACGAAATCGGAGAATCATCTCCCAGTTCAGGGATCATTCTGGTGGGCTGGTCATCGATCATAATTTTAGGATCTACGCACTATCAGAGCTTATTCAGGGTAGGAAATGGATGGAGGACCTCTCGATAAAGTATGATTGGTAGAGTGAATCGAGACAAGCGATTGGCAAAATAAAAATGACATTTTTGAAGATTGACAGAAGAAATACGAAGGTCAATGTTGACCTTATTCATGGAACCTAAGAGAATGAACTTATTCAGATGTGATGTTTTCCGGCATTTTCATAAAGATGCTGGGCAAACCCGCTCCATAAAAGGTGACTTGAACATGCGACGAATTGCAAAAGCGTTTACCATACTTGCCGCAATTTGCCTGATCTGTTCATTCACACAGATCAGTCAGGCACAACAGCAAAACCTGGCTTCAAGCAACTTGCCCAACTTTGGCCTGAACGGGCCGGGCTGGGCTGAGGTGTTGAGCGTGACCCCAAAATGGGTTGTCCTGCAGGCTGCTGATGGTCGACAGTACCCCGTTTCAGCCTCTGCACTCGGCAGATTCATCGTCCGCTGGCCGATCCTTCCCACCATGGTTTCCGCCACTGCGGTGGTCGAAGCCGAAGGGCAAAGCCCGTCTGTGAATACAGTTCTGACCAATTATGTAGAAGTTTACGAAGGTGCGGCCAGATCGTTCGTTTCGCAGACTTACATCACGCCCACCGACGCTGGAATCCTTCGCCAGTACGACGCCACCTACACCTTCGGGTTCGACTCCATGAACCAGTTCTGGTCCATGTATCCCAGCCAGCCAGCCGTGGCCATGCAAAATGTTCCGCTCCTGACATACATCGTCGCCCCCGTCGTCAACATCTTCCCGCTCATGCTGGGCACTCCATCAAATCAAGCAGTTCGCATCGCGCCTGCAAACGGACAAGCCTATCGCATGACCAGAATCGTGGTCGGATCCATCGATCAACTTCGTCCCGGCGACCTCGTCTACGCAGTTCCAGCCGACGCCAATACCAAAGGCATGGCCCTTTCGGTGATGATCGTTTACAAGAAGGATTATCCGGTCGTCACCCACAATTAATCATCGAGCCTTGAGATTGTTCATTTGGCCTCTTTCATACCCTTGACGGAATTGCCGCTCTCGGCCACCTGATAAAGTGGCAGATGCCTGTAATAAACCTCTAAAGTCAACAGGCCAAGCGATGTCTGCATCATCGGGCCAGCCACCCTGCCCCACCGATCCATCGATGGCTCAAGGCTTTGCCAACTCCCTGAAGCATGGCCTCCGACAACCTGCTCCTTGATCAATCGTTCGCGAATGATCGGATTCCATTTCGTCCACATCTTACCTCCTGAATTGTGAATCAGCTGCGTCGCATAATACCAGTAATAATAATTCCGAACCTCCATTGATCGCTGGACTTCCTCAAAAACCAGCTGAATTCCCTTCGACATCCCCCGATCCTTCGGCCCATCACCAAACAACTGCCTGCAGAGCAAGGCCTCAGCCGTCATCACCGGCGAGGCTGGCCGCATCGGCATATAGGCATAAGTGCTACCGTCACGAGATGTTTGGGCTGCCGTCAGCCATCGACGAGACATGGTCATGGTCGATTTCGGAATGTTCAGGCCAGAAACCCTCGCACTTCGCAACGCCATCACCTGCCACCCATAAACCGACGTATCCCCTGCCTGACCAGGCGCATATCTCCACCCACCATCCTGCCGATTCTGCGCACTCACAATATACTGAGCCGCCCGCTTTGCAGCTGGTATCCATGAACCTTTCGGTTGCAGCGCCGAAGCCTCGCAAAGAGTGATTGTGACAATCGCATGTGCATACATATGATAATGCGTAGGAGCATCGTCCGGCATCACCCGACCATTTTTATCGACCCTTGACTGTAACCATTCCAAGCCTTTTTTCAGAACTTTTTCATATGGCCCTGGTTCATCCGGAATATGCCCGGCGGCGAGAAATGGAAGTATCGCCAGCCCTGTTGCAGCCTCAAAACTTTCAATTTGGACCCTACCACATTCAAGGTTCCCACAAACTGAACCCGGGCTCATACTCCACGAACCATCCTCTTTCTGGTGCTTTGAGAGCCATTCCAAGCCTCTGGACACCGACTTTTCACTCTCCGTAGTACCACCCTCACTTTTAATCAGCTTTTCTTTCATCCCTGGTGCTCGCGAAGATAATGCGGACGCTGACCACTGTCTGGCCACCATGGCCTGCATGCTTAATTTCGCTTCAGGCATCTCCAACTGACCTGACATATCTGGCAAACTTGTGGCTGGCCTTAATGTCACTTCAGGAGTTGCAGCCGGTATCTCCGAAGAATTCGTCGTGGCTTCGTTGGCCGGAATCAAAGCCTCTTCCAATTCCAATCCTTTATCTAAACCATCGATTTTCGTGAATTCCATCGGCTGACCAATATCCCCTCGACCAGCGAAAAAACTCTGGCCAGGGCTGTTTTCAATCACTTCGAAATAAACCAGTAAAAACGCCGATACGACTACCAAATGCAACATGGCGCTCAGTATCAATGAAATCAGGTTATAAATAAAAAGCCGACCCGTTATTTTTTTAACTGGCTTTTCAACGTCAGTTGGTTCAACCACAATTTGAATGGGACTGATTTCGGCTTCATCCGTCACATCCAAATTCAGGATATCCATGATGCTGCCTTTGATCAGATCCAGTCAACGCGGATTTCGAACCTCTATTATCCTATCAGAATTAGGCGTTGATTCGTATGTATCAAATTGATTAAAACAAAAAAACGGCCAGCATACTGGAAAAATTCCAGATAACTGGCCTGTTTCATATCACTCAAGACTCTTTAAATCAGCTCAGAATCTGAAGTGTTGGCATCTTCGGTTTTTGAATATTCTGAATGCTGATCTGTGCTGCCAGCCGTTCGACGATGCCTAGCAAAGGCATTCTCGAAGCGGAGTGTTCATCGAACACGGACCCCGCCTTGCCAGCATCACCCTTCTCTCGAATGGTGGCCATCATCGGCAGTTCGCCCAGGAATGGGATACCCATTTCCTCAGCCTTTCGGGCGGCACCTCCACGACCAAAAATCTCGCCCGACATATTTTCAACCATGCCCAGAACTGGCACTTTCAATTGACGGAACATGGTAATCGCCCGGACTGCATCCAGCAGGGCCACAGCCTGTGGAGTACACACAACCACTGCCCCCGTTAGAGGCAAGGCCTGTGCCAGACTCAACGGAACGTCGCCGGTGCCCGGTGGAAGGTCGATCACCAGGTAGTCAAGCTCGCCCCACTCCACCTGATGGAGAAATTGCTGGATCACACCGTGAAGCATCGGCCCACGCATGATCACGGCCCGTTCAGGCTCCAGCAGGAATCCCATCGACATCACTTTCAGCCCAGCCGCTTCAATCGGCATGATCCGCTCGCCCATCGCCATCGGCCGCCCAGTGGCCCCGACCAGGTGGGGAATTGACGGGCCGTAAATGTCGGCGTCCATCAACCCTACGGTCGATCCGTACTGCTTCAGACCAAGTGCGATCGAGGCTGCCAGTGTACTCTTGCCAACTCCGCCCTTGCCAGAACCCACAGCGATCACATTCTTTACGCCAGGAATATCGCCCTTCTCGCGAGCCGTTTTGCCTCTGACTTCGGCCGTCAGATTGATCGAGATCGTTTTGATCGACTCCGGCAAACGACTTCGCAGAGCCGTCTCCACCTCACGCTTGATCTGCTCTTTCATCGGGCATGCAGGCGTTGTCAGATTCACAGTAAGACTGACACTGTCAGAGCTTACAACAATATCCCGAATCATGCCAAGGTCGGTCAGGTCGCGGTGAAGGTCCGGATCTTTAACGCCCTTGAGGGCTGCGATCACGTCTTGTTGGGTCAAAGCGTTGGCCATGGT
>CAMBZY010000048.1 GCA_945872325.1 Candidatus Kuenenia stuttgartensis
GGAGACGGGAGGGATTCTTCTTGGTTCGTCCGCCCGGCCTAGGCCGTTGGCCTAGGCTTGTATGGACCGCACCGTTGGTGCTTAAAGCCATTGTGGCCAATCTGTTATGATTTCATCCCAAAAATTACCGAAAAGATGTGATATACAACGAGGGCGATAGCCCCCGGTTTCGGCGATATATAAAACCAACCGGGGCTATCGCCAAGCCCGGCTAGACAGCAGCCGCAGATTGCTTGGCGACGATTCGCTAAAAAGCGGACGTTATTTCCCGCCCGTTCCATAATAACGTTGAATCACGAAGGATCACACCACAGGCTGACCTCGATCTGTTTTGCTCACGCAAATTCAACCAGAAGGTCAGTCGCGATGTCTAAATCCTCTTCAGTCAATCAATCAATGATCCAGAGCCGCACTTTTGGGATACGAGCCCAGCACATCCAGCCTCTCGGATTTCAATTTCATGGCAGCGATGGCTTCCGCCACAGTCGGCTCAGCGATGTGGCCTTCAATGTCGAGGAAGAATAGGTAGGAGGGGTTGGTTGAATCGGAGGATGGTCGCTCGGCGACTGGGAACGACTCGATCCATGTCATGTTGCGGCCGGCGGCCAGCAGCGGGGCGGTCACGGCGTCGTGCAGGGCTCCGCTCTGGTTTGGTAAACGCACCATGAGCGTGGTTTTGTCGTTGCCGGTGGCTTTGTCACAGGAGTTTGCCAGAACCGCAAACCGAGTGACGTTGTGTGGATGATCCTCAATATCCGATGCCAGTATGTCCAGCCGATATGCGTCGGCAGCTGGTCTACCAGCGATTGCGGCAGCGCCTGGCTCGGCCTGGGCACGTTCCGCAGCGGCGGCTGTGGATGTGGTTTCAATCAGTTCCGCATGCGGCAGGTTCTTGGCCAGCCAGTGCCGGCATTGCGATAAGGCTTGGACGCGTGAATAGATGCGCCTGACTTGCCCGCGTTCGCAACGGCCCAGCAGGCAGTGCCTGACCCTGAGCCTGACCTCGGCGCGGATCCTTACATTGGGCAGACGCACAAACATGTCAAGCGTATCGGCGATGCGTCCGTCAGTGGAGTTTTCCAGAGGAACGATGCCGAAGTGGCAGCGACCGAAATGGACCTCTTCAAACACGGCCGCGATCGATCCAACCGAGACATGTTCCACAGAATTGCCAAATTTGGCAATCGCGGCCATATGGCTGTAACTGTGCTTAGGGCCAAGACTTGCCACGCGAATGGCTTGTTGGGTGGCGCGTGAGCCGCTCATCAGTTCGCGAAAAATCAGTCTCAGGCTTTCGTCTGGCAGAGGGCCTTTACTGAGGGCTGCAACTCTAGCCAGGACTTCTTCTTCGCGGGCTGGTGACCAGACTTCCAAGCTGTTGGCAGCCTTGACCTGTCCGATCCTCACAGCCACGCCGGCTCGCTCGTTGAGCATGCTGACGACTTTGTTCAGGTCGTTCACAAGGCTTTCGTCGAGAGCGTCAATCCGCTTGCGAAGTTCGCCAAGTTGTTCGGCTGGAATGGGAGCATTGCGATAGGCGTCGTCGGTCATGATTTGTCGTCGGGTTCTTGGCGTTACATAGATGGCAAGAGATGTGGATATACCACTAGCGCAACGAATTTCAAGCGAAATGTCAAGAGACTAAGCCGTGATTCTGGTGATTAATCTCAATTTTCAAGACGATCAGTTCACTCTGGTCATCCAAAGTTCAGGTTCCATAGACAACCCGTTTCTCTCTGGCGCAATTTTGGCAGTCGCCCAAAACGGGCTCGCCCTGAAGTTGTGCCAAATTGGCAGTCAAGCCGTATCTGGAATGTTGTGTTAGTGTTCTTGGATATTTTAAGTGTTTATAAAACAAAGAGATATGAGTTAATTGGCTGCTTTGGCACGGGGCTTGCATTCTATTGCCAGTCAACGTGCAAATTCGGTTCTGGGCTGGTGGCATGTGCTGACAGATTCCAGGGCGAGTTGGTTTGAATGGGTGGTTCGACGAGAAACGTAACGCAAAAAAGGGGGCGGTAACATGGCAGAAGGCGAAAAGATTATCGGTATCGACCTTGGAACAACAAACTCTGTTGTTTCCGTGATGGAAGGCGGCGAGCCAAAGGTGATCGCGAATCAGGAGGGTGCTTATTTGACACCTTCCGTGGTTGCATTCACTGCCAAGGGCGACAATCTGGTGGGCGAGCCCGCCAAGCGTCAGGCCGTGACCAATCCTCGAGGCACGATTTATTCGATCAAACGCTTCATGGGTCGCCGAGTGGATGAAGTCGGTGACGAGCAGCGGATGATTCCTTACCAAATCGTGGGTGGACCATCTGACACGGTTAAAGTGGACATCAACGGCAAGCAGTACAGCGCTCCTGAAATTTCGGCGATGATCCTGCGCAAGCTGAAGGAAGCAGCTGAAAGCTATCTTGGCCATAAGGTCAAGAAGGCTGTGATCACTGTTCCTGCTTACTTCAATGACGCCCAGCGTCAGGCCACGAAGGATGCAGGCCAGATTGCTGGCTTGGAAGTGGCCCGGATCATCAACGAGCCAACCGCTGCTGCATTGGCTTATGGTCTGGACAAAAAGAAGAACGAAAAGATCGCCGTATTTGACCTTGGTGGTGGCACGTTCGACATTTCGATTCTGGACGTGGCTGACGGTGTCTTCGAAGTTCTTTCCACCAACGGTGATACGCACCTTGGCGGCGACGACTGGGATGAAGCCCTGATCAACCACATCGCCGACGAATTCAAGAAGAACGAAAACATCGACCTCCGCAAGGATCAGATGGCTCTCCAACGCTTGAAAGAAGCCGCCGAAAAGGCCAAGAAAGAGCTCTCATTCCAAGCTCAGGCTGAAGTCAACCTGCCGTTCATCACAGCCGATGCCAGCGGGCCAAAGCACTTGATGATGAGCATCAGCCGGAGCCAGTTCGAGCGTATGACCGACAAGTTGGTCGAGCGCTGTAAACTGCCTGTGCTGAAGGCTATGGAAGATTCCAAGCTGAAGCCTGGCCAGATTGATGAAGTGGTGCTGGTGGGTGGTTCCACCCGTATGCCACGGATTCAGGACATGGTCAAAGAGATCTTCGGCCGCGAGCCTCACAAGGGTGTGAACCCTGACGAAGTGGTGGCTGTGGGAGCTGCGATCCAAGGTGCTGTTTTGACCGGCGAAGTCAAGGATCTGCTTCTGCTGGACGTGACTCCGCTCTCGCTGGGCCTTGAAACCAAGGGTGGTGTGATGACCGTTTTGGTTCCTCGCAATACCACGATCCCGACCGAGAAGAAGGAAACCTTTACTACGGCTGAAGATAACCAGACAGCCGTGACGATCAAGGTGTTTCAGGGCGAGCGTCCGATGGCCGGCGACAACCGGATGCTGGGCGAGTTCAACCTGGAAGGTATCCCCCCGGCCCGCATGGGTGTGCCGCAGGTGGAAGTGGCCTTTAATCTGGACGCCAACGGGATTCTGTCGGTGAAGGCCCGTGATAAGGCTTCGGGTAAAGAGCAAACCATTCGGATCGAGGCTTCAGGCGGACTGTCGAAGGACGAAATCGACAAGATGCAGCGCGATGCCGAGTCGCACGCTGCTGAAGACAAACGCAAGCGTGACCTGGCTGAGGCCAAGAACACGGCGGATCAGCGAGTCTATCAAGTCGAAAAAACGCTTGAGGATAATAAGGATAAGCTGACAGAAGCGGACACCACTGCGATCAAGTCGATGATCGAGAAGGTCAACAAGGCGAAGGAAGGTTCTGATCTGGCCGCGATTCAAACCGCGACTGACGAACTGACCAAGGCTGTTCAGGCCATGTCTGAGAAGCTTTATGCAGCCGCTCCTGAAGGTGCCCCTGGTGCTGAAGCCGGCCCGGCTGATGCCGCAGCAGCAGGTGCCGAGGGTGGCTCAAAGTCTGACGACGTCATTGATGTCGAGTTTGAGCAGAAGTAATCACGATACCTGAAATGAATTCAGGGCTGGTGAAGATTGCAAAAAGGGGGGGCGATACCTCGCCTTCCCTTTTTCATTCACCGAAAATTTAATAAAAAATGCGACATGCAAATGCCATCGCCAACTCCAAAATTCAATCAATACATGCGTCAGGCCTGGCCTGTGCTGTGGGAAGCGATTGGGCAGGGCAGAACGGTAAGCTACACGGAATTGGCTGGTCGGGCCGGTAGGCCATTGCATCACCGTCATATTCATCGACAATTGTTAAGGGAGATGTCTCTCAGGTGTCGCAGGGCAGGGCTGCCTGATTTGGCTGCTTTGGTCGTTCGCAAAGACAGTGGCAGGCCTGGAAGTGGCTGGTATGACCTGAATCCTGGCGGTAAACGATTGCCAGACGATCCTCAGGAATCATGGGTTGAGGCTTTGACAATCTGCCTGAATTATGAGTGGCAGATTCTTGATATCGATCGATTGACAACCGATTGATGGATGGGGCAGGTGTGGATCATCATTGCATTTTTTCGATTTCACCATGAACTAAATGCAATTCAAAAACGTAGAATTCAATAAGAAAAGGGGGAGACGAATTATGGCATTTCGATTCGAACAGCTCACACACAAATCGCAAGAGGCCGTTCAGCGCACGCAAGAACTGGCCAAAGAGTCAGGCAATCAGCGTCTGGAGCCGATGCACCTGCTGGCGGCTTTGCTGGATCATACGCCTTCAATCACCCGATCCATTCTGGAAAAGCTGGGTGTGAATGCAAACCAGATTCAGAAGGCAGCCGAGGAGGGGATCAAGGCATTGCCGAAGGTCTCAGGTGCCGAGCAGACACTAGGGCCGGAACTTTCCAAGGTGCTGGATATGGCCTCGGATGAGGCCAAGAAGATGGGCGACGATTTTGTCTCCATCGAGCACCTTTTGCTTGGTCTGGTAAAAGTTCCAGGAAAAGTGCAAGCCTTGCTGACGGCTTTGGGTGTCAACGAACAGGCAATTCTGAACGCTTTGAAAGATGTGCGTGGGAGCCAGCGCGTGACGGATCAGAGTCCTGAAGGGAAATATCAGGCACTTGAAAAATATGCACGCGACCTTGTAGAACTGGCACGCAAGGGCAAGATTGATCCTGTGATTGGCCGCGATAGCGAAATTCGCCGGGTGGTGCAGGTCCTGTCGCGCCGAACAAAGAATAATCCCGTGCTGATTGGCGAGCCTGGCGTGGGTAAAACTGCCATTGCAGAAGGCCTGGCCCAGCGAATAGTCTCAGGCGACGTTCCTGAATCACTCAAGGATCGTAAGCTGATGGCCCTTGATATGGGCGCTCTGGTGGCAGGCGCGAAATATCGGGGTGAATTTGAAGAGCGGCTCAAGGCTGTTCTAAAGGAAGTGACTGACTCCGGTGGCCGGATCATTCTGTTTATCGACGAATTGCATCTTGTGGTCGGGGCCGGCAAAAGCGATGGGGCCATGGACGCCGCAAACCTTTTAAAGCCTGCTCTGGCACGTGGCGAACTTCGTTGCGTGGGTGCGACGACCCTCGATGAATATCGTGAATATATAGAAAAAGATCCTGCCCTGGAACGCCGATTCCAACCGGTGATGGTCAACGAACCGACCATTGAGGACACGATTGCCATTCTGCGTGGTATCAAGGAAAAATACGAAGTTCACCACAAGGTGACCATTCGTGATTCAGCTCTGGTGGCTGCTGCCAAGCTCTCAAGTCGTTATATCACCGACCGTCAACTGCCCGACAAGGCGATTGATCTGGTGGATGAAGCGGCCAGCCGTTTGAGCATGGAATTGCAATCAGTGCCGACAGAGATTGATGTGATTCAGAGACGGCTGTTGCAATTGCAACTCGCCCAGCGCATGCTTCAGAACGAGACTGAGGAACACGCTCAGGATCGGCTTGCGGAAATTGATTCCGAAATTGCCAAGCTTGAAAAAGAGCTTCAGGATTTGCGCACTCAATGGGAATTCGAAAAATCCGACCTTGGCGATGTGCAGAAGATGCGCGAGCAATATGACAAGGTGAAAATTGAGTACGCTCGGCAATACGAGGAAATCAACCTCTTAATGCAACGTGGCGAACGGCCCGATGAGAACGTGTTTCGCAAGTTGGCGGAGATTGAGTCTCGCAAGAAAGCCCTGGAGGATCAAATCACGGCTGCCGAAGCGGTTGCTCATACTGGAGGAGCGCCTGAAGCCAAGGGGAAGGAGGGGCGTGTGCTTCTGAAAAAAGAAGTGGACGCTGAGGAGATCGCCGAAGTGGTCAGCCAGTGGACAGGCATTCCTGTCAATAAAATGTTGACAACAGAACGCGAAAAACTCCTGCACCTGGAAAATCAGATCCACCTGCGGATGGTCAATCAGAATGATGCCGTCAGGGCCGTGGCCGATGCGGTTCGTCGCAGCAGGGCAGGGTTGCAGGATCCGAACAAGCCGATCGGTTCGTTCCTTTTTCTGGGCCCAACCGGTGTGGGTAAAACCGAGCTGGCCAAGGCTTTGGCCGAGTTCCTGTTCGATGACGAAAACGCCATGGTGCGAATTGATATGTCCGAATACGGCGAGCGGCACAACGTGAGCCGCCTGATCGGCGCCCCTCCGGGCTATGTCGGTTATGAGGAAGGTGGACGACTGACGGAAGCCGTTCGGCGCAAGCCTTATTCGGTCATCCTTTTGGATGAAATGGAGAAGGCCCACCGCGATGTTTACAACGTGCTTTTACAAGTGCTAGATGACGGACGTCTGACAGACGGTCAGGGTCGTACGGTAGACTTCAAGAATTCGGTGATCATTATGACATCGAATATTGGCAGTCAGATGATCAGCGAGATGGCCGAGCAGGGCGACGATGTGGCCATGCAGAAGGCGATGGAGGAGATTCTACGGAAGAACTTCCTGCCGGAATTCCTGAACCGGATCGATGAAAAGATCATTTTTCATCCGTTGGGCTACTACGAACTGCGCAAGATTGTTGACATACAACTCAAGCGCATGGTGGCCCAGATGACGGAAGCCGGTCTGGTATTGGAAATGACGGACAAGGCCAAGGAGCAACTTGCCGAGGAGGGTTATGACCCAGCTTATGGGGCTCGTCCTCTGAAGCGAGTTATGCAACAGCGCGTGGCGAACCCGATGGCCTCGGCCATTCTGGGCGGCAAGTTCCCGCAAGGTGCGACGATCGTGATCGACTGGAACTTGGAAGCGAGCCAGTTTACATTCACGCCGAAGGTTTGACTCCCTGATTCTGGGGAATTGATTGCGATAGGGGGCGGGAGAAATCCTGCCCCACTTTTGTTTCCATGAAGAAAGTGTGTTTCGGCGCGAGAAGCGCCGTAGTATCGCGGATCTCTTGGTCTTTTTGGTGTTTTAAAGAGTGTTAGCGTTAATCTGCGCAGGAGTCTTGCGGATCTATTCATGATTTCGTATGCTTTGATGATCTTGAGGCTTGAAAATGAGGTGACGTGATGTTGATTGAATTCCGGGTGAAGAACCATCGGTCGATTCGTGAAGAGCAGGTATTGACCATGGAGGCGATGAAGCGCCTTGGCGATGCGGATGATACGAGGCCCAGGAAGGTTGTTGGATATGCCGAAAAACTCTTGCCAGTCGCGGCGATTTATGGAGCGAATGCAAGCGGGAAAAGTAATTTTCTGGCAGCAATTGGTTTTATGAGGGAAGTCGTTACAAGTTCGTTTGGATGGTCACCCGATGAAGGGATTGACCGTGATCCTTTTGGCTGGGGAGTTTCTCGATCAGAGCCCTCGCTTTATGAAATGACGATGTTGATCGAAGATGTGCGCTATCAATATGGTTTTGTATTAAATGACGAACAGATTTTGGAAGAATGGCTTTATGCCTGGCCAAAAAAGCGTAAGCGTATTTTATTTACGAGAGATCTTGAGAAATACAAATTTGGCGAGGATTTTGTTGGCGATAATGAAGTGATTGCCAGAGTCACCAGACCTAATGCATTGTTTCTTTCATCGGCACCACAGTTTAACCACAAGCAACTGGTGGGAATTATTCGATGGTTCAGTCGATTTGAAATGATTCGAGTGGATTTAGTCACTGAAAATATTCGTGGTAAAATTGCTGCAAAAAATGCTTTGCCGTTGATGCTTGACCCTGAGGGAAATAAGGATTTATTGTCTAAACTTGGATTCAATACCGCGATGATTGCAGCATTGAAAGCGACTATACTGAAATCCGATGTAGGTATACATGATATTCGCATTGTTGAGAAAGAGATCTTGGTGGAAAGTAAAATGAAGCTGTTTAAAAATCTGGAATTCAAGCACGATGCGGAAGATGAGTCGTCGTGGATTCCTTTAAAAGAGGAGTCAAGTGGTACACAATCATTGATTTATTTATCGCCTATTTTTATCAGAGCTCTGTATTATGGAACTACGGTTGTCGTTGACGAACTTGAATCGAAATTGCATCCGTTACTGGCCCTTGAAATCATCAAGGCGTTCAACGATCCATCTACAAATCCAAGAAATGCGCAATTGATATTTTCGACGCATGACACGAATTTGTTAGGTACTGTTTCGGATGATACGCCACTGCGTCGAGACCAGATTTGGCTTACGGAGAAAAAGAGCAAAGGTGAAAGCGTTTTATTTCCTTTGACAGAGTTCAATGCGAGAAAAGCTGAGAATCTCGAGCGTGGCTATTTACAAGGTCGCTATGGTGCAGTACCATTTCTTCATGAGTTACTAAAGTTCGAAGTGGAGCAATCGAATGAGCCAACGGGAAAGAATTCGTAAATCTGCCAGAAGCGAGTCATTCAGACAACCCAGAGCATTGATCTATGTTGTGCATGAAGGCGAATTGACGGAACCGCAGTATCTGAAAGGGTTAGAACGGGCGTGTCGACAGAATCGTGTGGAATTGAAACTTGCCCAAGTTTCGGGGAATCCGCGTTATTACGTAGACAAAGCAATTGAACTCAAAGTTAAGAACCAAGATGAGATGGATCAATTCTGGTGCGTATTTGATCAGGATGATCACTCAGTTAAACAATTGGAAGAGGCTAAAATGCTGGCTGATTTGCATGGTATTCATTTAGTTGTTTCTATTCCTAGCCTGGAACTCTGGTTATACCTTCATCACAAAGAAAATCCAGGAATGTCATCACAATCCGAGATGGAGAAGAAGTTGAAACGGATCTTGCCTGATTACAATAAATCGGTGGAGTTTAAAGATTATCAGAGCGGTTATCGTGACGCAGTCAAGCGATCGGCCAAAATGCTTGCATCGGCTGAATCTGAAAATGACTACTGGCGTAATCCAACCACACGAATACATCTGCTGTGCGAATCCATTCGAGGCGATTGCAATTGGTAGTTTACGAGAATAAGTTTAAGCATAGGCGTGAAGTCTTGCCCGGTTTTCTGTGTTGCAGTAAATTTCTACGTGCAAAACTCTATGAGCGTTTCAGAGTGATCAATCCGTTTTCTTCTCGTTTACGACAACCTTCAATTTCAATGTCGTTCGAAATGCAACTCTTTCCTGAGCATCCCAGCCGGTCACTTCCCAAGTCTGATCTCCAGCCGTTTGGGTTCCTTCAGGTGTCACCAGAAAGTGGATCGGGTTTGAACTTTGAGCAGGAATGGACATCCGTTTGGGGTCGATCTGAAGACCTGACCGGTTGATCTCATAACGTACCAGTTCAATCTCAGTTTTCTCATCCGGGTTTTTGATGGCCAAAAGGGCTTCGATTGATCCGCCCACCGGCAAAGTTCCCAGATCAAGCTCGCGAGTGATCAGCAGAAGTCCCTCTGGCTTGACACGTTGTGAACTACCAGATGACTTGGCTATGGGGTCTGTCTGGCCGGTGCAACCGATGATTTGCATAAGTCCAACCAAGAGCCCAAAAAAAACGGTGGTTTTGGTATAGATAGACCGGTTCTTTTGTGTGTAACGAAAGCGTGGCTTGAGTGTTCTGAGAAACATGAGAAAAGCTCATTGAATGGGTGAATTGCGTTGACTGGACGGGTTCGTTTTTTGCAGAATAGGTCTATGGATGAATCATACGGCTGAAGATCAGAACCGAATGGTGTATGGATTCATCTTGAGATTTACAACCTGGAGATTTTGGAATCATGATCAGCAACTTCCGTCAAGCCAACAAGCTATTTTCAGCTGCCGTGGCCATGATGGGTTTGGCCAGTGGCGTGGCTGAAGCCTGTCATTGTGGCAAGACCCCTTGTGCCAATCCACAGCCTGCCATGGTCGCTCAGCAGGTTACATCCTATCAGACGGTCACGCAGACTGTTTACGAGCAACAGCCTCGTACTGTCACTCAGACGCGTTATCGCATGGAAACCACTCAGGAACAAGTGCCTGTCACTCGCACTGTGTTTGATTCTGTCATGACCACCAAAATGGTCAAGCAGCCTTACACCGTTTGCGAACAAGTTCCAGCCACCATCTACAAGCCGGTCTGTGAAACCCAGATGGTCAACAAGGTTGTGACACGTTATGTGCCTCAGCAAGTGACCGAACAAGTTCCAGTGACACGCTATCAAAAAGTTGTAGAAACTCAAGGCAGCTATGTGAACCGTCAGGTTCCAGTCGTGCAAAACGTGGTTCAGTGTGGCCATCACGGCGGCTGTGGCTGCGGCAAGGCCAAGGTCAAGTCAGTGGTGACTGGCTATCAGTGCGAACAGGTTTATGTGGAAAAGCCCGTCTGCAAGACTGTTGCCACGACAGAATACAAGACGGTTTGCCGCACCAAGATGGTTCCTGTTCAAGAAACCGTTGCTTGCCAGCAAGTGGTTCGCAAGATGGTTCCTCAGCAGGTGATGCGAAACGTGACCCGCGTGGCTTATCGTGAAGTGCCAGTTCAGGTTTGCGAAAAGCGACCTCGTCAGGTACAGGAAACCGTCACCCGTTGTGTGACCCGCCAAGTGCCTGAACAAGTGCAGGTGACTGTCATGGAATGTGTTGCCAAACAAGTGCAGCACCAAGTTCCAGTGACCACATGCGTCATGGTTCCTGCGGTTGCCGCTGTGGCTCCAGCAGCTCAGGTTGCTCCAGCACCTTCAGCTCAGGCTTCCGGCCAGAAGTGATTCTGGTGGTTTGGAATTTTAAAATCGAAAAGCCCGCGACAAGGTCTCGTGGGCTTTTTTGCGTTTATGAAATTAGATCAAAGCGGCCCGCATGCAGGCTACCAGGCTGGCATCGGTGCGGCGATGGATGGTTTCGGGAGGCATTTCCGGTAGGCCAAACCGGATTTCCGGGCGCAACCTTGGAGACCTGTCCTGAGCCGTGGCCCGGCACGAGGCATGGATTTGCGAAAGGCCAGTCTGTTCAACCACTTCCTGAACATTTTCCAAACGAATTCCACCACCGCCGAGGATCTCAATGCGTCCGTTTGAGAGCTGAATCAATTCGCGGATTGTCGCAACTCCTTCGGTAATTGAGGGCTTCAGGCCGCTGGTCAGGATGCGGCTAACTTTATGATCGATCAGAACTTCAAGCGATTCTGTGGCGTTTTCGACAAAATCAAAAGCTCTGTGGAACACGGTTTCGATGCCGCTGGGA
>CAMBZY010000049.1 GCA_945872325.1 Candidatus Kuenenia stuttgartensis
CCCAACGCGCCTGAATCCACAGCCACTGTCAATTCGTGGAGCATTTCGTGACCAGCCAGTGTGGCGTGATTCGTCTCCAGATTCAGCTTGAAGTGGTCCATTAAGTCATAGGTCCGCAAGAAGTTCAAGCACGCCGCTGCGTCCGAATCATACTGGTGCTTGGTCGGCTCCTTCGGCTTCGGCTCAATATAAAACTGGCCTGTAAAGCCAATCGCTTTCTTGTAATCCACTGCCAAATGCAGAAACCGAGCCAGGTGATCCAGCTCGCGTTTCATATTCGTGTTGAGCATGGTCTGGTAGCCTTCACGGCCTCCCCAGAACGTATAGCCTTCACCACCAAGATCATGCGTCACTTCCATGGCCTTTTTGACCTGCGAAGCTGCCATCGCAAACACTTCCACATTTGGGCTTGTCGATGCTCCCTGATTGTATCGAGGGTGCGTGAACAAATTCGCGGTGCCCCACAGAAGCTTGATACCAGTCCTCTGCTGCTCTTCTTTGAGAACTTTGGCAACTTCGTCAAAATTCTTATGGCTTTCCGTCAGATTCTTCCCCTCAGGGGAAACGTCACGGTCATGGAACGCATAATAAGGCGCTCCCAGTTTCGAGATAAACTCGAAGGCCATCCGAGCCCTTCGCTGAGCATTTGCGACCGAGTTTGTACCGTCTTCCCATGGCCTGACGGCTGTTCCCGCACCAAATGGGTCACCAAGTGGATTTGAGAACGTATGCCAATAGACGACTGAAAAACGCAAGTGGTCGCGCATCGTCTTGCCACCCACCAGCTCATCAGCGTTATAGTGCTTGAACTCAAGTGGATTACGAGACTTAGGCCCACCAAATGCGATCTTGGAAATACCCGGGAAGAATTCTTGCGACATGGTCGATTCCTGAACCTCTTGCAACTTGGGCACAGATTGACCCAATGTCTTGCATAATCTAGTTTTGTGTCGTGTGGAACAAGAGCTAAAGTGGCAAGCCCTTCCGCCGGACTGACCAACCACTCTATCGCGAATCAGTCTAGCCGGAATCGAGAGGCAGGGCAACGGCAGGAATCGACTTTCTCGACGTCCTGTTTTTTTTCCAGACCACAGGGGCTTTATGTCAATCACTCCGAGAGGTTATGATAAAGATCAATGAGCTACATTCATCTCCTGATCCAAAAATCTCGGTTGATTCAGCCCACCTCACACAGAGAAACCGGCATGAACTTCCAAAAATCGCCCTCCCCTGACCGCTCCTTTGGTGCTGCGGCTAACATTTTTCGCTTGTGGATTCTCGTCGCTATACTTTCGCAGAATCTGTCAGGAGCTCAGGAAACCAAAAAATCTGCCCCGGCATCCGCTTCCGCCCAAAAGGCTGAAGAAACCTTTCTCAACGGCCTTTGGGCTCGTGGCTATTACGACCTTGCCGATGACTATCTGGCGGAATTGAATAAACTCCAGAAAATCGATACAAAAAGAATCGACTGGCTCAAAGCCCGCTCTAAATTTGAAGAAGCCGGTGTTCAGGTCGACCTCAGTAAACGTCGCGGACTCCTGGAAAAATCTGTGACTGAAATGAGTCGGTCGATCTCCACGATGGAGGCCTCCGACGAATCCGTAAATGCCCGCCTGATCCAAGTCAAAGCGGTCATCGAATTGGCACACCTGCTGTTAGTGGATTCTCAAGATCAGCCCACCCCAAGCCAGGCTGAAGTCCTCTTAAAACAGTCCAGGGAACGACTCAGCGAAGCTCGCAAATACAACTCATCGCTAATTGACGGGCTCTTAAAACGCGAAAAAACATTCAAATTACCCGTATTACCTGACGATCCACGTCGCCCTGAATTTGAATCGACCCAGCTCGATCGGCTCAACGCACAATTGCAATCCGCCTTGATCGACTACGAAGAAGCTCAAACCTGGCCTGATAAATCCGATGAACGTCAGAAAAAGCTGACACAGGCAAATGAAATCCTCCAGAAATTATATGAGCAGAATCGTCAGCAGATTGCCGGCCAAAACGCTCGACTCTGGCAAGCCAAGTGCCTTCAAGAACTCGGTAAACTTCCCGAAGCCTCAGGCATTTACGGCGAATTGATTGATCAGGCTGACCAAGCATTAAAAACTATCAAACGAAGGGCCATGTATTTTCGTCTGCTAGCCTATCGCGACCGTGGCGATTTCGCTCTGGCCGCCGATGAGGCCAACCGCTGGCTCAGTACGTACCCCGATCAGGCCAGAACCGACGATGGGCTCGGCGTTCAGCTTGAATTGGCCCGAAATATCATTTTGCAATTTCCCAAGGCTGCCCCCAAAGAAAAATCGGCCGGCGAAAGAGTCGCTCGCGAACGGCTCAGTAGCGTCGTTCGTGTCTATTCACGACATCAGGCTGAAGCGCGAAAACTTTTAAACCAGATTCGTAAATCTGGCCCTGAAATCAATCCCTCAAGGCTTGACTTGACTGCCGCCATGGCTGCTGGTCAGGAAGCCCTCGAATTAAAGGATTGGTCGAGAGCCGAGAAATGCTTTGAAGCAGCAACCGCAAAAGCACTGACTTCAAAAGATATTCCAAATTATGTCAAAGCCCGATATTTCCAGACCGTCGCCTTATTTCGCTCCGAAAAATATTATGAAGCCTATGTCCTCGGCAACCACATCGCACGCCGATACCCGAGTATCGCCCTATCGGCCAATTCCGCAGAAGTCGCCTGTGCTGCAATGACTTACGCTTATAACGACATGAAATCTGTTGATCCTGCATCCGACCTCAATCGACTCACAGAACTGGCCGTTTTTATCACGAAGACCTGGCCTGATACCCCTCAGTCAGATTCCTCACGAATCACCATGGCCGAAATCGCACGCGGGCAAGGCCGATACGATGAAGCTGCCAAGGCTCTTAATGCAATCCCGCCGACCTCCGAACAGTTTGGCGATGCTCAGGCCAAGCTAGGCCTGGTGCTTTGGCGGAAAAGCCAGTCTCTTAATAAAGAGTCTGCAAAAACAGAGGTCGATAAAAATGCAACAGATGCCATCGCTGCATTCCGAAAATCGATCGAAATCCGATCAAAAAGTGGTGTTCCTGACGAAGATCTCAAAGTGATCGGCACCCGCCTTGATCTGGCGGATGCCCTGATTATGATAGGAAACCCGGCAGAATCCATCACCATTCTCAACGAATCCGAATCTCATCTCAATCAAGCTCCTGCTGAACTTCAGTCACGATTTCGGCGCACAAAAGTTCGGGCTCTGATTGCATCCGACCAGCTTGACCAAGCTTTAAATGACCTCCAGAAAGCCGAAAAATCAGGCCAAAACGCCGACGAACTCTCGTCATTGTATTTCCAGCTCGGTCAATCCATTCAAGATGAAATGAAAGAACTGCAAGCCAAAAGTGATGGCCGGCTTGTACGTGTCCGTCAATCTTACCAGTCTTTCCTGAAGTCTCTGGCTGGAAGCAAAGCTGGCGATTCCTGGCAAGCACTTCAATGGGTCGCTGAAGCCCAACTCGAAAATAATCAGCCGGCAGCCGCTTTGGCCACGTTTGATCAGATCCATTCAAAATATATAAAGCAAGAAAGTTTTGAACGCGATCCCGCGAATGCTCAGCGCATCACACGCACCCTGATCAAAACGGCTGAAGCAGCCAGAAAATCGGGCCAATTCCAGCAAGCCAATTCAACTTTAATGTCGCTTAAGGCGAAAAACCCCAACCTTTTGCCACTCATGATGGAACAAGGCCGATTGCTCGAAGATTCTGGCAAATCCTCAGAAGCATTTCTGCACTGGCGAACGCTCGCCACCCGGCTTGGGAATTTAACACCACGCCCCACGGAATATTATGAGTCGTGGATTGAAGTCGCCCATAGCCTTGAAAAACAAGGGAAATCTGCGACAGCCAAACAGACTCTGGCTGGAATTCTCAGGCTTGGTGGAACAAAAATTCCTCCTGAATGGAAATCCGCAATCGAATCCGAAATCAAACGCTTGTCAAGTTCGACTACACCTAAAAAAACTGGAGTAAAGTCATGACTATGAAATGGTTTAAACTGAAAACGCTTATGATCCGATTTTTCAGCATTCTAGTTCTAATCCTGGCAATATCGTCAAAAGCCAGTGCACAGACCGACGAAATCCAATTAAAACCAATGACTGGTCAAACAACTGGCAAGATTATTCGAGGAACAATTCAGAGCGAATCCCCTCGCGAAATTAAAATAACGGTCTCTGGCAAAACAGAAACCATTATGGTCGATGACCTTGCGAACATTGATTATGCCAATACACCCGCAGCTTTTTTTGAGGCAAAACAGAGAGAAAAGTCGGGCGACTATATGGCAGCTCTTGAGAGTTACAAAAGAGCATCGAATGCAAGTGGAGTCAGGCCCTTCGTATTGCAACTCGTAAAATTCCGATATGCGACCGCCCTTGCGGAGGCCAGTTTGTCAGACGACAAAAAAACTCCAGAAGCCATCGACGCGCTTCAGGATTTCGTGAAATCCAACCCCTCATCAAGGCACACTCCAGATGCCTCTGAACAGCTCCTGAATCTTGTCAGAAGCGGTTCTGATCCCGCAAAAGTCGACTCAGTGCTAGCCGACATGGCAAAGATTCCAGGTGCCCAAGCCCGTTCGAACGTTTTGAGGGCCGGATTACTAACAGATCGGGGCAAGCCCGAGGAAGCTTTGAAATTAATAGCTTCTACAAAATCTCAAATCCCTAAAAATTCGGAACTCGAGCGCATCGCCCAATCCGTCCAGATCAACGCGCTCGTCGGCCAGAAAAACTTCGCAGAAGCTGAAAAACAGGCCAGAACTCTGATCGAATCCACCTCTCCTGAAGACACCAATGCACTGGCCCCTGCATATAACGCCCTTGGAGACTGCCTGAGAGCTGCCGGCAAGCCCAAAGATGCCATGATTGCATATCTTCATACGGAAATCCTTTACGACAAAGCTGCTGACGAACACGCCAGAGCCCTTTCTGCAATCACTCAATTATGGCGAATCCTCGAAAAGCCTGATCGTGCCGAACAGACACTCAATAAACTCGCCTCAGCCTATCCACGCAGCCCATGGCTGAAAAAAGCCCAAGGCGTAACCAAGCCATGATCCGTCTTCACTTCAAGTACAATTCTTTCGAACAATCCCACCTCAATTCCATATCGATCCGGGAGTCATTCGCAATGTCGCGATTCCGTCAGATTCCAAGATTCCTTACAGCACTTTTAACCTGTATTGCATTAGCCCCGGTTGCAATGGCTCAGGAACCTGCCAAAACGGCTCAACCTCCTGCCACTAAATCGGCTGAACCAGCTGCTAAACCAGCCACTCAAGACCCTGCTCCAGTACAAGTTCCAGCCGCAAATACAGAAGCCGCACCTGCGGTAGCACCTTCTTCTGCACCTGCTCCATCAACAAATACTCCTTCGGCTCCGCCTCAACAGGAAAGCCTGCTGCTTTGGATTTATAAGGCTGAAGGGATTTTCTTTTTCCCTCAATTATTCATGTCCATCGGCCTTGTTGCCATGATTGTGCTTTATAGCATGCAGGTTGGACGCAAAGAATTTATGCCTTTGGATTTTCTTGACGGTATGGAAAACCTGACTAAAGAAAAGAAATATCAAGAAGCCTACGACCTCTCCAAATCCAATAATTCACTGATCGGGCGACTGCTTACAGCAGGTGTGGTAAGGCTTCAAACCTCTGGTGGACAATATCCTCAGGCACTTGAAGCCATGCAGGAAGTTGGTGAGGATGAGGGCATGAAATTCGACCACAGATTGAGTTATCTCGCCATGCTTGCCAATATTGCAACCATGGTGGGCCTGCTCGGGACAGTTTGGGGCATGGTGGCGGCCTTCATGGTGATCGCCCAAAGCGATACAAGCCCTAAACCAAGCGAACTGGCGACCGGCGTAAGTCAGGCACTTGTCACCACCGTTTGGGGCTTGCTTCAAGCGATTCCGGCGATTGTGGCGCATACCGTGATTAAAAACCGGATTTCCCGAATGATGCTTGAAACCGGGATCACTGCCGAACGCTTGCTGAGCCGGTTCCAAAGCCTGACCAAACCTTCGAAATCGGCGTCCTCAGCCACCACCACAACCGGCCCCTCTATCTAACCAAGTTGCATCTGCCCAAAATACAATCGGGCCAGATACATCAGCCGGAGAGTGATCCCATGAAGTTGCGTAAATCTCATTCCACCTCAGAAGATGCCGTGCTCGACATGACCCCCATGATCGACATGACATTTCAACTCATCGCATTTTTCATGTTCACCCTGAATTTCTCCAACGACCTCCTCGATGAACGCGTGCGTCTACCGCTTGCCGATTCCGCCACACCGACAACCCAGTCGCCGCAATCGCCAATTTATATCAACATGAGTCGCGATGGAATGGTTTATCTTCTAGGTGGAGAATCGGCTGACCCTCAGGCAGATGCCTCCACCATTCGGCGGCACCTTGCTGTTGAAGCTCAGTTGGCCAAAGTCAACATGAAAGTTGCTGGAGTCGATCCCACCGCTGGCCTCTGGACAACCATCGTGATTAGGGCTGACGACAATGCACCCTACGGCTCGGTACAGAAAGTCATCCAGATTGCTCAACAGACAGGCTTTACAAAATTCTGGCTCAGAGCAACAAAATCCCAGTAAGTAAACTTTTCTGGTATTTATATGAGACATTGTGATTCAAAGCCCTGCAATTGAAAGTGAAATCCGATGAAGTTCCGCAAGACTGGTTCCAGCGAATCCAAAGTCTCTCTTGAAATGACGCCGATGATCGACGTTGTTTTCCAACTCCTGATTTTCTTCATGTTCACTTTTAAAATCGTGACTGTCGAAGGTGAATTTGCTATCACCATGCCTGCCGCTGAACAGGGCTCCGCAGCTCCTACCAGTGAGAATATCACAGCACTTCCCGACATCCAGGTGCGTTTATCCGCTTCACCCACTGGTGAACTAGCAGGAATTCAGGTAGGCGACAATCAAATGCAATCGCTTGACCAGTTGGCACAGACATTGAAAGAGATTGTCGGAGATGATCCGCAACTTGCCAGCGACGTAGAAATGCAAATCGTTGCGCCTGATCACTTAAAATACGGATTTGTCGTAGGCACGATCAATGCCGCAGCAAAGGTCAGAATTCAAAAAATCAAGTTCAATCCGCCAGGCTCATAATGACATCCAACAGTAAATTAAATCTCAACTTGCATCTCAACCCGGTAAAGATTCTGCTGACAGCTCAGAAGCTTGCGTTGAGAATTCAGGATCGTTTTCCTGACTCTGGTATTTCAGGTTTAGGTCGTAATTTGAGCGATGTTGCCGGAGTGACTGTCCAACAGGTGGAACTCGCCAGAAGGCCAATCATTGGACTTCGCATCATGGCATGGCTGCTGATCGGGTTCGGACTTGCTGTTGCGATTCAATTGGCTGGCCAACTCCAGACAAACTGGGACCTCGGTAATCCCGGCGAATTTATTCAATCGTTTCAAGCTGCTCTGGAAAGCTCTGTTTTTCTCGGCGCAGCCGTGCTTTTTGTTCTCGGTTGGGAAAATCGCATCAAACGTCGCCGAGCATTGCATTACCTTCACGAACTGCGGGCCATCGCACACCTTGTAGACATGCACCAGCTCAATAAAACCCCTGATACCATTCGATTTGAAGCCTCACCGACCCCAAATTCCCCAGAACGCATCATGTCGTCGTTCCAGCTTGCAAGATATTTCGGATATTGCTCAGAAATGCTTTCAATCGTGGGCAAGCTCGCAACGCTTTACGCTCAGGATTTTCCCGACGCTTCCGTCCTCCAATCCGTCAATCAAATCGAAGATCTGACCACAAGCCTTTCGTCGAAAATCTGGCAGAAAAGCATGCTGATTACGCCCAAAGCGTCTGGTGATCTGTTCTCAAACCTGGACTTCACCCAGCCCAATCCAAATCAAAACACTTGAATCTCGCGCCGATTCCTGTTTAATAGAGCAATCGACCTCGATGTCCCACCATCCCTGAACTCATTCCCATCGAATCCATGTGCCATCCAAAGTGCTATACAATCAACACTTGCTTACACATGCGAACGCCACTCCTCTCTCGGTCCCCCCTCGTCCTTTTGGAGCATTTTTCATGAATCGTCGATTTTTCGCCCAATCAATCGCTGCCGGATTGGTCGCAGTGGCGTCCACCCACATCGGTCACACGCAAGCCGCTGGTCCTGATGCCGCTCAAGTCGCAAAATGGCTTGACCAACCGGTGCTCGATAAGGACGTTTCGATCGACGAGATCCGTGCCTATGTCGCCAAAAAAGTTCCAAAAATGCCCGCTTTGGCCAAGCCTGAAGATTGGACCAAATTCGCCACGGAACATCGCAAAAAAGTCTTGGATCAAGTGATTTTCAAAGGCGAAGCTGCGAAATGGAGAGATGCCAAAGACCTGAAATTCGAACGGGTTGGAACAGTTTCAACCAACGGCGGATACCTGCTGACCAAAGTTCGCTTCGAAGCACTCCCGAACCACTGGATTCCCGGCCTTCTCTACGAGCCAGCAGGACTGAAGCCAGGCCAGAAAGTGCCAGTTCACCTCGCTGTCAACGGCCACGATCCGCTTGGCTATGCTGCCCCTTACAAACAGGTCCGTTGTATTAATCTGGCCAAAAAAGGCGTCATCAGCCTTTCCCTTGAGTGGTATGGTATGGGCCAGTTTAAAACACCTGAATATCTGCACCCAGTCATAAATACCATCGACCTGACAGGCACCTCAGGAATCGCCACCCATTTTCTCGCCATGAAGCGAGGCATTGATATCCTTTCCGCACTGCCCAACGCAGAACCTTCAAAAGTGGCTGTTTCAGGCCTTTCAGGGGGCGGATGGCAGACCATTTTCATCTCCAGCCTTGACCCACGAGTCACTTTGTCGAATCCAGTGGCAGGTTATTCCAGCTTCCTCACCCGCCTTCAGCACGACATGGATCTGGGCGACAGCGAGCAAACTCCGACTGACCTCGCAACAGTCACCGATTATTCGATCATGACAGCCCTCAGGGCCCCCGCCCCGACCCTCCTGACCTTTAATGCAAATGACAATTGCTGCTTTCGTGCTGATCATGCACTTCCACCGCTTGTGGCTGCTGCCAAGCCCGTGTTTGACCTCCTGAAAGCCAGCGATAAATTCGCCACACATATCAATAAGACTCCTGGCGACCATAATTTCCTGGAAGATAACCGCAAGGCTCTATATCGCTTCATAGGCACACATTTCTTTGGAAAAACAGGGGCTGATCTGGATCAGTTTGCAACAGAGATTCCTTCGGACGATCAAATCAAGTCAGAGCAGGAACTTAAGTTGACTCTCCCAGCCAATCAGGCCACTCTGATTTCATTGGCCTCCGACCTTGCAAAATCATTGCCCAAGAATGCAACTTTACCCGCCGAGAAAAATGCGGCTGAAATTTGGGTACTCGAAGGCCGTAAGCGGCTGCGTGAAGCCTTGAAATTGCCTGAAACTGCGGCTCCGCTCTACGACACTTTCACGCCCATGGGCGACCGTCAAATCCAGTATGGAATTGTACGACAAGCAAATCTGGTGCGTGTGGCCGACACCTGGAGTGTTCCATTCGTCGAACTTTTCCCAGAAAAAGGCACACCCAAAACTACTACGTTTTACCTTGCCGACAAGGGTTCCTCCAGCATTGCAGCAGATGCAGCCGCCAGGCTCTCTGCAGGTGAACGCGTTGTGGTTTGCAGCCCTTACTATTTTGGCGAGCTGAAACCATCGCACCATAACTATCTCTTTTCGTTGTTGCTCGGCACCGTGGGCGATCGCCCTCTGGGGATCGAAGCCAATCAGCTTGCAGCCGCCATTGCGATGGATCGAAGCCGGCTTGGCCAGCCAGTCAGGCTTGTCGCCAGCGGCAAGCGGGCTTCACTTGTGGCCCTTTGTGCAGCCGCAATTTCGAGCGAAGGACAGTTGACTGAAGTTGTCGTGACCGACTCACTCGGCAGCCTGAAACAAGTGATTGAACAAAAGGAAAGCTATCTGGACGCGCCTGATCTCTTCACATTTGGGCTACTGGAACAATTTGACGTGAAACAAATTGCAGCCTTGGCAGTGCCTTCCAAGGTCACTTTCTCCATGGCTTCCGAACGCGTCAAAAAGAAATTGGCGGGATGGAAACCTGGTGGAAACTCTTCGGAATTGAACACAATCCCGTGAAGTAAAAACGGTCCTAGACATGTCCAGACAAAAATGTGATGACCTCACAAGATTTGTCTGGCCATGCCATTGATTTTAGAGGTCTACCCTATGAAGCATATTTTATTCGTGTGCAGTCAGAATCGGCTCAGAAGCCCGACGGCCGAGCAGGTATTTTCAGGTCGACCTGGAATTGAAGTGGATTCCGCAGGGCTGAACCCCGATGCAGTCAATCCTGTATGTAACGAACTTCTGGAATGGGCTGATGTCATTTTTGTGATGGAAAAATCGCACAAAAATAAATTATTGAAAAAGTTCCGTGTACACATGCACTCGCAAAGAGTGATTTGCCTCGATATTCCTGATGACTACGAATTCATGGATCCCAAGCTCATTGAGGTCCTTCAATCCAAAGTCAATTCGTATTTTACAAGGATGGGATTATAGTGTTACGATTCGATTTCTTCAAACGGATTGGTCGAAAAGGATCTGCTTAAACGATTTTTTTAGGACATATGGCAGACCAATCGAATAAATGATTCCCCAAACAGTATCCGTCATTCCAAGAAAAACAGCATTATTCCCGATGGCACTTAGCCCTATGGTGAGCAGGATACCAGCAGCAGCGAATCTTAACAAACCTTCCCAAAGCACAAATGTGGCGTATTTTTGAAGGTCGCGAGAAGCAACGATCAAAACGGCTGAAGTAAAAAGCAAAAAAACACCCACCATGGAATTGAAATACGTGTCCGAAGAGTTTTCGCTTTTTAATATGCCAGAACTCAGGCTACCAAGCCCAAGAATCAAGTTCCAGAGACCAGAAATCAGGACAATCTTTTGCATTTTTACTCTTCCATTTGAATAGAAATCGAAACTAGACGCTCATATCCGAATCTGAACGGGTATCAAAGACCTTGAATCTACTTAATTGAATCGTTTTTACCGATCCAGTGGCAATGGCTCAGCCAAAAATGCGGATTGCCAATTTTCGAGACTTTTCAAGCCTGAACTGTCCTCGTTTAAAAGCAGTTTGCCCCGAAAACGCGACCTCAAGATCACGCCCCTCTCCATGGAATAGCCTAATGTCCATGTGTGCTGCGTACTGCCTGATGCCGACCGATAGCGTCGGCTGATATCAAACGGATGCGCTGAATCCAGAAATCGCACACTTTTATCTTTGTTTAAGACCATGCCCGGGGGCCAATTTCTATTCTCAGCAAGCCCAGTCACTGTTTCATCCGTTTCAAAAGCCGTCTGACCTGCAAGCCATTGAGCAGCCCGACCATA
>CAMBZY010000050.1 GCA_945872325.1 Candidatus Kuenenia stuttgartensis
TCGGATCACGCCCCTTCAGGTCGAAATCTAGTCGCCGGGCGCTAGCCCCCGGTTTCGGGGATTTTAGAAATCCAACTGGTGCTAGCGCCAAGCCCGGCTGGATAAGCGCCGCGAGTTTCTCTGTTTCAGCTAACCGCCGGTTTCTACGTCGAACAAATCCAACCGGGGCTAGCGCCAAGCCCGGCTAGGTAATACCCAAGCGGCGTTAATCTACGATTCGTTTAAATTCCTGGCTGTTCATTATCTCGCCGAAGCCGTGGGCTATAGCTTACAAATCATAAAAAAAACGGCAGACAAATTGTCTGCCGTTCCTGATTGAATTTCTAACCAGACACTTTCCAGCTATCAACGACGAATCCAGGTCCTTGGATTCAAGCTGCTGACGGCATCCTTCAAAGGATTACGCTGAGGGGCTCGCATGACTTCTGGTGGAGCTTCGACAGATGCGATATCTGTCGAATCCAGAATGTCGACTGCACCAGTTCTAGGCTGGGCAGGAGCTTTCGGACGGGGTGGGATGCCGTCGTCTACAGTCGCAGGTTTGGCGGTCGGCAGATCGAATGGTGAATCACCAGGAGCTGGAAGATTTGGGGCAGTGGGAGGACTTGTGCGTGGCTTAGTATCGAGGTCAGGCTTTACGGGAGCTGGCTTGTCGCCGGCTGGTTTGTCCAGGTTAAAAGGGCTTTCCGTATCGCTTGGCAATGGGACAGGTCGTGGAACGGCTTCGCCTTGATCTCGGCCACGGCCACCTGCAGCAGCTCCAGCTCCGCCGCGTGGTGGGAGATCTTCATCGTCACGACTACGATCGTTTCCACCGACACCAAACTCTTCGTCGAGACGCTTCACTTCTTTAGAAACCTGTTGCATCAATTCGTCACGGTTGATGGCTTCAGGATTCGTCAGGCCCCAACCGGTCGGGAACCGTCTCCATTCCGTTGGATGAAGGCCGTAGAATTGATCCCGGTTCATCTTATAAATGGGTGATTCACTCGATGGATCAGGCCTTTGGCGGCGGATCCACATATTTGGAAACAGCTGAGCCTCAGCCGATTGCCCGCCAAAGATTGCCAAACCAATCAATCCAAGCCATAGTCGATTGCACTGCATAAATCACCTCCTGTGATATGATCGTTCGATCCGCAAAATCTTGGTGCTTATTGGGTATCCGCCCACAGCAACCAGAGGAATCGACGTGAATCTCTGTCCTGCTCCGATTCTTTCATACTCTTCGGATCGGATATGCCGAGAACTCTAAGCAATTCAGGTAATACAGGTAATTCGAGTTGTGTGCATAGTTGGGGTTGTAAGGGTTGTGCGGATTCTGTTTCTTATGCGGTAAAAGCCTAGTTCGACTGAATGCATGTATTCTGACATGGACTTGAGGAAAAGTTCCCGAAAAAAAATCAAGCCATCTTGGCAGCCATTTTAACGATTCCAGCCTTGATTGTCGAAAATAATAGTATCGCAGCGAAGTCGAGTGTTTCGACGGGCCTGTTTGACGCGGACCTCGGTTGGAGAGTTCGCTCTAGTAACAGGCCGGAATGCCAGGTTTATGGAAGGAGACAGGGATGATTCCACGGAAGGCATGGCGCTCATTTTTGATTATGAGTGCAGGCTTTTGTGCCCTTTGGTTGAGCGGCTGTCAGACAGTGCGCACGCCAGAGGAAACCATCGCGGATTCAAACATCCCGAGGGAGCTGTCAAAAACGACTCTTCCTCCTTATGTCATCGAACCGCCTGATATTCTGCTTGTAGAAGTGCTTGAGGCTCTTCCAGGTCGCCCGATTCAGGGTGAGCGTCTGGTTCGACCTGACGGCACCATTTCGCTCGGCTTTTATGGCGATGTTTATGTGGCTGGCCTGACGATCAGTGAAGCCAAGGAAAAGGTCATCGCCCACCTTCGTAAATACCTGAATGACGAGCCTTTGGGCCTGATTCAGGAAGACGAGGAAACGCGTGAGTTCAAGGCTGTTCCTCCTGCCGAATCCAATCGGGTTGTGGTCGATGTGGCCGCCTATAACTCTAAGTTCTACTATGTTCAGGGAGATTTTGGTGCACCTGGCCGTCTCCCGATCACTGGCAATGAAACGGTTCTCGATGCTATTCAATTCGCAGGTGGTCTGATGCCAACTGCAGCTCCTCAAAACATACGTCTGGTAAGGCCTGCCCCTCCAGGTGCTTGTTGCGAGCAAATTCTGCCGGTGAATCTGGCTGCAATCGTGAATGCTGGTGACCCGACCACGAACTATCAGATGATGCCTGGCGATCGATTGATGGTCTATCGTGATCCAATCGTCCGTACCACCATCTTCCTCGAACGTATTGCTGCACCATTCTTTACAGTGGTCAACGGGGTTCAGTCCTACAGCTTTGCTGCGAACTCCGTGCGATACCTGAACTATCCGATCGGTGGTCTTTATGGAAACACTTCGGGCTCGGCTACAACTTCTGGTCGCCCCGTCGTTCCAGCCATACCGAGTGCTTTACCTCGCTGATTTGATCTGTTAATTTAAAATCCGTAGTGCCAGGCGATTGATTAATTCGATCGCCTGGCTTTTTTTATATGGAATTATTCAGCAGGCCAAGGAGTTCGGATATATCCGGAGTCGATGGGAGCCTGATATTGGATTGATTCTAAATCAGGCGTTTCTACACGTTTTCCACCACTCATACGGCTATCCAGCAAGGCGTCCAAAATGCCGCCTGTGAGCTGAGTCCGCTCGGCTGGATAGGGGGAATTTCCAGATTTGAAGAAGTCTTCGATACGGAGAACCAGCGGATTGAAAAAATTCGCCCCTGGAGGTGCTGGCAGATAGACATTTGTGGAGACCACAGAAGGGTTTTGATTCTGGCCCTTGAGTTTCAATGCAATCGAGGTGTCGTCCACAAAACCGTTGGCAATCACGACCTTTCCAATAAATCCGTCCGTATATTCCACTTCAAAATAGATTGGGACCTTTAAAAATGTCGGACGGTTGGGAGGAGGGCTGAATTCCGAGCAGCACTGCTGGGGCGAACCCGCATTTCGGCTATGGCTGCGGCGTGCTGCTGTCAGGAGCAAATCCATCGACCATCTCCCAGCCTCAGCGGCTTTCCAGACATCATCTCCCAAAAGACATGTCACAGCCTTCACACCTTGTGGCTTGCCTCCAGGATTTCTACGCTCAACGAAAGCCTGAAGCGTTTCGAGTGCATGAAATCCGAAGATTTCAATCTCTCCACGTGAAAGGACAACCACATCTTCAATCTGACTACCAAGTGGAATTTCAATTTCAGGATGCCGCCAGGTAATCGGCAAGCTCGATCCGGCCATCAACGGAAATTTCAACTCCTTTGACCATTTCATAATCTCAGAAGCTTTTTTGCGGTCATATGAAAGGTGCTTGTCATTAAAAACGGGCACAGACCGGCCGCTTTTTTTGAAGACTTCCACGACCTGTTTAATGTATTCATATCGCGGATAAAGCGTTTGATATTTCTGGTTGATTGGATATTTCCCGTGCTCGGCAATCACCAGGACAGCATCGACTGCAAGCTGATCCCCACCAAGACATAAAGCCTTTTCAATGCTATCGAATTGAGGGACACCACGCTTCTTTGCGATCCCCTTGCCGAGATCGGTTTCGGGAGGCATTTGTTCGATATAAATCGAGCTGATTTCAAAGCTGTCGGAGGGTTTGTGAAGTTTATCCTGGCCATCGTAAAGCGGGAATCCGTCGAGAAATCGGCCAACGATATGATAGGCGTGTGATAAATAATGGTAAGTCGAACATAATGCCGCGACCTTGATTTTCTTTCCGGGTTCAGGGAGAGTTGCATTCCCAAAAGCATGAATCTCTGGCATGGCGATTCCTGATGCAGCGGTTGCAATGGCAGACTGACGAATCATGGTGCGACGGTTCATGGTAGCTCCTCTTCAGATGGTGATTTGGAATGGATTAAATCGATGGTTTTCTGATTGCGATACGTGGCCCAGATCAGGCTTGAAAATGCCACGGAGATCAATGTTGGGCCGTCGATCAGGGCTCTTCCAATCCGGTCAAGCGAGATTCCAACCACTCTCAGGCCGATGCTAAGACTGATCAGTATGAACGTTACCGCAAACACAAGATAGGCCCGGGGCGGAAGTTTTCGATTTTTGTGGGTATTTGATTCCAATGTCTGGCGATTTAATGGGGGCGAGTGCTGGGCGTTCATGGATTCGGTATCTGAAAAAGTATTGGTGGCAGCGATTTGATTGTTCTTGAATGGGACGTCGAGAAGGTTCTGCAAAAGTGGACCGGTTGCATCAGGACAGTTTTATAGTCGAGCGAAAAGTCTCCACGTTCTTGCATGTTACGACGCCGTTACGGTTCTATGCGATGGTGTCAAGACTCTGATGTTTTCGATGGTGCTTGTTGTCAGTCGATTCACTGAGATTCCATGGTGAGTCTATACTATCAGATGCTGCTCTGAAAAGACGTATGAGGCTTCGAAAATTTCTTTGATAATTCTTCTCTGTTTGCGAATTAAACAAAAAAAGCCTTGCCGAAGTCGATACGGCAAGGCCCATTTTGGGATCAATTGTCGAGTTGAAGAAACCTGATCAACTCAGTGGCTGAAGCCTTGTGGCCTTGATCTCTTGCAGACGTGCTCGTAGGCGGGCGTATTCGCGCTGCACTGGCTTGGGGCGTTTGGTAATTTGATAGGCCAGATTGTTCTGTTCGAGCGGGTCAGTCACCACGTCGTACATTTCCCACTGGCTGGGGACATTGCCTGCGATGTCGTAGTATTCCGCAAGTTTAAATCGGTTCTCACGGAATGAGGCGATCCGGTTCAACGGCTGAACGTACGGACCGGTCTTTTGACCCGCTTGCCAGTCGTCGTATGTAAAGACAATATAATCTTGAACAGCAGGGCTGCCTGGATTCGTGATCAGCCTCGAATAGTCCACACCCTGCCAGCTGGTCCGAGCGGAGTCAGGGGCATCAAACAGGCCGGCCAATGTCGGCACGAAGTCCACATGGGAAACAAGGCTGTGATTCACATGGGGAACCTTGTAGATCTTCGGATTAGAGAAGATGAGTGGAACTCTGGTGGATTCTTCGTAGAAGTTGAAGCACTTTTGACGCTGGCCAGAGTGAGTCATCCCCATCTCGCCGTGGTCGGCTGTTTTGATCACCAGGGTGTTATCTGTAAAGCCCTTGGCCTTAAGAGTATCAAGGATCTGCACCAGGTACTTGTCAGACGATTTCATCAGATTTCCGTAGAAATTCAGATAATTTCGCTTCATCTCAGGTGTGGTCAAAGCACCTGACAGGTTGAATATTTTGTTGAACTGAGACTGCGTAATCGGCTTGGTCGAGAGGTCTTCGTTTACAGTCTTTGGGAGTTGGAGTTCACCTTTCAGCCAACTGTCGTCGTATCCATAATCTGGGTTATCGTAATTCTTAGGGTAGAAAAGAACGTCGTGAGGGTTCACAAGCGAGACGATCAAGCAAAACGGTTTGGTCTTGGAAGCCACTTTGTTCAGGTAAGCCAGAACACCTTCCTCGCCATCTTCCATCGGCCCATCGTCGTTCATGAACCGGCCATCATTATTCGCTGTTCCACCACCTGCTTCAGGGGCAGACTGATCGGCACCTGCATCCTGGGGGTTCCAGCGAGTGAACCCGTATTGGTTCACATCCGAAGGAGCATATGACGTGCCGTTGGCAGGCTTGGTCAGGTGAAACTTGCCTTTATAGACGACGTCATAGCCTTTGGAGGCCATCACCGTAGCAATATTCTTAAAGTCAGTCGAAAGTTCGACTTGTGGGTACTGATCGGCAGGCATATCGGTTTCAAGAGTGTACTTCACGCCGTGTTGGGCAGGGAGGTAGCCGGTCAACCATGTCGATCTGGCGGGTGAACACATGCAGGAATTCGTATAAGCCCGCGTAAAGGTCAGTCCTTTTTGCGTAAGTCGGGTCATGCCTGGCATATTGCGGGCAGCCCAACCTCCAGGAAAATGCTGCATCGCACGTTCTTGATCCGTGACAAAAATGACCACGTTCATCCCATCAAACTGGGATCGTGGCACTCCACCTTCCACCTTGGATTTCGAAGAAAGTATGGTGAAGACAGGTGCTGCAGCAGCAGCCGTTGCGGCAGAAGTCTTGATCAGAGTTCGGCGATTCATTCAACCCTCTTGACGTTCTAGGTGATTCTCAAACAGGTGTGGAACTCAGCTTGGTTCGCACTCTATAACGATTGACGTTATAGATGCGCGTTATAGCCAATATATACCAGAGATAATGAATAGGCAAATTTTATGTCGTGATTTAAGATTCTCGAAATATGAAGGCTAAGCCAGCAAAACATGGAAAAGGCTGAAAGGTGGTAGATCCGAAATAAGGCATTATATGGACACAAATCAAAATCTTTGTTGGGAAGAAAGTTAGGTTTAGGGGTTGAATCGGATGCGGAATCTGGATGAAAGATCACAACTTTCGTGATCATTTCGGAAAAAAGAGATAGAACAATTCGACGGTATCTGCTACAAGTAATGAATATAACGGTAGACCTATGGAATCGAAGGCTCGTCAAAACTATGTCTCTTGACCAGGTTGATCGCGGCACAACATCTCAGGCCGTGGCTTCCAAAACAGTACTGAAGAGTTCGCACGAAGGCTCATGGCGCGAGTCATTAGAGTCGTTCATAGTCGCTTTTATTATCGCTTATGTGGTCAAATCGTTCGCTTTTGAGGCGTTTGTGATCCCCACAGGCTCGATGGCACCGACCTTGATGGGTCGTCATAAAGAGATTGACTGCCCTCAGTGTGGCTTTCGCTATTCTGTGAACGCTTCCGAGAGTGCTGGCTCAGCCCCCATCTCACTGGGAACGTGTGTTAACTGTCGTTATGCAGCGGAGATCCGTACAGAACCCAACTATAAGGGCGATCGGATTCTGGTTCTTAAGACTCTGTTCGACTTGCCCAAGGAGATTGGCGGAGGACTTCCGAAACGCTGGGACGTGACTGTTTTCAAGTATCCGGAAGAGCCTGAAACCAACTACATCAAACGACTTGTGGGCATGCCGGATGAAGAGCTGAGAATTGAGCGTGGGAATATTTACACCCGAAAGCTTGGTTCCAAGGATCCGTTTCATGTCGAGCGAAAAACGCTCGATCACCAGAAAGCCATGCAGATCATGGTGAACGACGATTCTAACCGGCCCAAGGCTCTCAAAGATGATCCTCGCTGGAACCACTGGAGGTCTCAGGAGGCCGGCTGGAAAGTGCTTGAGGATGGCTTGTATGAAGCCAAACCCAGCGGCGATACGTGGCAGGACATGCGATATGAGCACCGCGTGCCGGATCCAGGCCAATGGCGAGCGATCAATACTTCGAAAACGATTCCAGGTACACCTCGATCGTCTCTGATCACCGACTTCTATGCATATAACACGTTCCTCACTAGCGATTCCAGCTATGATAAGTCCTCATGGTTTCAGCCTCACTGGGTGGGCGACCTCACGGTCGATTTACTCCTTCAAGTGGATAAGCCCACAGGCGAATTCAGGGTTGAGTTGGTGGAAGCAGGCGTCGCAAATCAGTTCGTTGTCGACCTTAAAACCGGTAAGAGTAAAATCTTGAGAGCCGGTAAGCAGTTGGCCGAGGCTCAGACGACGATCCGAGAGGGTGGACGTTTCCATATCAAATTTGCCAACGTTGACGACCGACTGACAGTTTGGATCGGCCACCGCCTTCCTTATGGTGATGGGGTGGCATATGTGCCGGATCCATCTGAAAAAACGGGTCCTCAGGCGGCTGACCTTCAGCCAGTTGGGATTGCGGTTCGTGACAGTTCTGTCACTGTGAGTCGTTTATCTCTGACACGCGACATTTACTACAGCGTTTTTCCAAGTGGTTTTGACTACGGAGAAAATCTTTGGAGTACGCCGATTATGGAAAGTCGAGACCTGTTCGACCTGCTCTCTGATCCGAAGCGATTTGGAGTATTTGCAGAAGCGAGACATCAGGACTTCCCCATTAGCACTGGCCACTATATGATGATGGGCGACAACAGCCCACTATCCAAGGATAGTCGAGCCTGGGGTGTGCGTGACAAAAAAGAACCTGGACTAAATGGTAGCGGTTGGGATGAAACCGGCCGACAGTCGTGGGAAGTTCCTGAACGTCTGATTGTGGGCAAAGCCTTTATGGTGTATTGGCCTCACGGGCGTCCTATCTGGCCCAAGATACAGATCAATCCGGACTTCTTCTTGCCATTCCGCCCCTACTTTGAGCGTATGAAAGTCATTCGCTGACCGTTCAACCATCACCCTGAATCGACCTTACCAACGACCACGATCACGGAGGATCGAACCGATGGGCCTTTTTTCCCGCTCCCACGCACCTGTACCCCAGAATCCAAGCCAAAGTGCTTCGTCTCGCTTCTCCAGTAAGGCTGAAATGCCGGTGGGGCAGGCGATGCTTGAGGTCAGAGACCTGAAAAAGTGGTATGGACGCAGGCAGGTCGTCGATGGAGTCGGTTTTGAAGTCCACACTGGCGAGATTGTTGGCCTTTTAGGCCCCAACGGAGCAGGCAAAACGACCAGCTTTCGGATGACCATCGGGCTGATCGATGCCGACAGCGGATCGGTTTCGTTCAATGGCCACGATATTACCGGTCTGCCCATGTATCAAAGGGCTCGGCTTGGGATGGGTTACCTGCCTCAGGATTCCTCGGTTTTTCGCCAGCTGAGCGTCGAACAGAACCTGATGGCGATTCTCGAATACCGCGAAGATTACACCAGAAAGCGTCGTAAAGAGCGTCTGGAAGAGCTTCTCGAACAATTTGGCCTGAACAAGATTCGCCGCACTCCAGCCATGCGCGTTTCGGGCGGTGAACGTCGGCGTTTGGAAATTGCCAGGTGTCTCGTAAATGACCCCAAACTGATCATGCTTGACGAACCGTTTGCGGGTATCGACCCGATCACCGTAGGCGATATCCAGAAGCAGATCAGAGCCCTGGCAGACGAACATAACATTGGGGTCCTTCTGACCGACCACCAGTTTCGCGAAACCCTGGAAGTTTGCAACAGGTCTTATGTCATTCGCGAGGGCAAGGTTTTCGCCTATGGGACATCCGAAGAGATCTATGCCAACCCCGATGTGGCCCGATTCTATCTCGGAGAGCGTTTCGATTCAGGTCATAACGGCCGCGGAGCAAGTGCCCCCCATACAATCGACACGGACCACTCCGGTCAGGGTTTTGTGGTTCAAAAAGGGCAGGGGCCTGTCCGATTTGACGGGCCTTGAAAAAATGCCCTAGACAATATCTGGCCAGGAGTTATCTTCTGGTCATATTTGGTGTCTCGAAATCATCACTTTCTGGCATGATGCCGGGAGAATCAGAACATGCAAGGTCAGGACGACCGCTCTAAAGACGCTTTACGATCAAGCCGTCAATTCCAGCCATCGGTGGATCAACCTCTTGAGAAACGCGATCTGCCAGCCACATTGGCAGGCGTTCCGCTCTCAGTGAACTCAGCCCTTGCCGGGACACCTCTCATCGGTGCTGCCAAGGCGGGTAAGTCCATAGCTCCCAACGATTGGAACAGCTTCGCCGGATGGTCATGGCTCAAAGGCGTTTGGAAGTCGAACACCAAGATCGACTTCATGCAGGCTGTGGCTAAAAGCATGGGTGGAAAGTCGATCCACTTCCCATCGGTTCCGAGCCTTGATACCTGGCTTGTGGGTGGGAACATGTATATCGGTCGTACCGCTCTGGCGGCCCAGCAAAATACCGATATGCCGCTTGACGGACTCGTGATCAAGCCGGCCACAGCAGGAGGCGTGACCACACTTTCGATGACCTCGGCAGACGGAACACCACCCGTCGACCTGAAGCTCACATCGACCACTTCAACGACCGCCACATTCACAGGCAAAACGCCAGCCGATTCGACCAGCAACAGCGATCCTGTGAACGTCAGGGTTGTGATCACCAAACGCAACACCAACTCGTTACGGATCATAGCCGAGATGCAGACTGGTTCGAGCTGGGTCCGGATGTTCACCTACACCGCAACTCGGACGAAATTCACGGCTGTCTGAATCGCATCAAGCCGATCAAGCCACGTTTCCAACAGACCCGGCATTGGCCGGGTCTTTTTTGATGATCCGTTAGATCAATCCGTTTCGTAATCCTGACTCTACCACTTGTCATAACAGAAGTTATGCGAATCACACATCGGTCGCTTTCGAGCCATTTGTTAGGAATTCTCTGTAGATGACAATCTTTGACCAGAAACCAGATCGCCCCTGTTCCGCGACTTCGTTTTGTATTATGGATGTAACTGATTAAGAAACAGGTGCTTACTGTGGTTGGTATGAAAATTTCTCTGCGTCCGACTTCTTGTTTTGCACAGCGAACCGTTCTCATGACTATATAAAGGTTTGTGTCGTCAGTCTGTGGTGGGTTTCAGATTCGGTTTGAACAAGTCAGTTTCGTGTTGTTTAACAAAACGCGGTGCTCTGAATCTGCCTGAGTGGTGGCAAGATATTCTTGTTGTAGTGGTTATGATCTTTTGGACGTTTACTATAATGGAGCAATCTGATCGGCCCGGCTGGCTATTTTTACCCTAATTTATCGATTCTACCTGAGCTTCATCCAGACGATTCGTGCTGCCATAAATGAACAACTGAAATCGTTCAGCTTGATTCCCCACCCTTAAATTTGTTATATATTAAATCTTGGACATGGTAGTTCCACGTTGACTTGCACTGAGGTCAACAATTTCCCCGTCTTACCGAGGGGCGCTGCGACGGCACGCGAGGGCGTTCCTGCCAGGCTCGATGAGATGGCCAATCTTGTGTAACGGCGCCCGTTCATCGTTACTGGAGACTATGAACGTGACTGTCGCTGCTGCAAAAAATGCTACTTTCAAAGATTACCACGTTGCTGACATCGCACTTGCCGGCTGGGGCCGTCGCGAGATTGCGATTGCCGAAATCGAAATGCCGGGCCTGATCGCCATTCGCGACGAATATGCCGCTCGTCAACCGCTCAAGGGTGCCCGTATCACCGGCTCCTTGCACATGACGATCCAAACGGCTGTTCTGATCGAGACCTTGAAGGCTCTTGGTGCTGAAGTTCGCTGGGCTTCGTGCAATATATATTCGACTCAGGATCATGCCGCTGCGGCCATCGCCGACGCCGGTATCCCTGTCTTCGCCTACAAGGGCGAAACCCTGACCGAGTACTGGGATTACACCCACAGGATTTTTGAGTGGGCCGATGGTGGCCACACCAACATGATCCTTGACGACGGTGGGGATGCCACTCTGCTCTTGCACCTTGGTGCACGTGCCGAAGTCGATATCCACGT
>CAMBZY010000051.1 GCA_945872325.1 Candidatus Kuenenia stuttgartensis
TGCTGGCCCATCCCGGGGTTTTCATCGACAGAGTAATTCTTCCGGATAAACCCAAGGGCCGCTTCAATCCGTGGGTCGCCTTTGGTCAGGCCGGCATAAATCATGCTTTTGAGGCCAGCGTAGGTCATCCCGGCATAGCTCCGGAAACCTTTGTCCGCATCTCCACCGGCCATGCTTTGGCCACCGTTGGCTGGTGTGTAGATAAACCCACCATCGTTGACCTTCTCGGCCCAGGGCTGGTCGTTAAACTCCGACTTTGAATTCTGGCATCGTGAGACAAAGATCAGAGCCTTCTGAAGGGCAGGATCGTCGGCTGGAAGGCCGGTGTCGCGCAGAGCCTCAATAAAATAGGACGTATTCGAGAGGTCCGGGCGACTGTTCGAACCGCCGTAGCCAGCTCCACCAAAATAAGCGTCGGTGCGTGGCCGATTCTCGGTTTCGTCCCACTGCATCTTCTTCAGGAAAGACTGACCTTTGGCGATGGCGTCGTTGTACCGGCCGTCGGCGTTGGCTTCTTTGAAGGCCAGTAGAGAGATGCATGTGGTGTAATTGGCGTGGGCCGCCGAGGGGAATCCGCCGTTTTCGCGGTCGAGGAATTTCTCGAGATAGGCGAGAGCTTTTTTGACGGTGGGTTCATTGGGCGAGACTGTGCCGGTGCGGAGCATGGAGGCAACTGCCAGAGCGGTGATCCCAGGCTCGCGCTGGGTGGACCATCCACCATCCTCACCTTGTCGAGATTTCAGGAAGCCGACAGCCTTCGCCATCACTTCATCACGAGTTTTGGTCGAAGATTGTGCGAACGCTCGTAAACTTGTTGGCAGAGTGATGGCAACCGAAGCGGAGAGCCTGATCCATTGCCGGCGAGAGAATGTGGTGATCATGGACATCGTGGTCTCGTGAGCCTCCGTTATGATAGATGAGAATCGTTAGACGAAGATCGAATAGCGACTGAGTTCATCTTTGATTCTAACTGAACTGGACGGAGTGCGTCGACAGAATTCGAAACCAATCGTGACCAGGCGGCTGGATCGCACCTGCGCGAACAATCAAAGCCTTGCTGTCGATATCTTGGATCAAGACCCGTCCATGAGATCAAAAACCGATCCAAGGTGAATGGGTGATGCGGGTGCGATACATCGGCAATCTACCGAACTGGGCATCGTCAATCGAATTTCTCATTCATAACCGTTGTAAGAATACATGCGACGACTCTCCATGTCATCGCGACGGAATCCGGGATGAGGCTCAAATATAATGATTCAAACCCATTAGATAAAATAAATAGCATTCATTTATATGATAATATGTGTGATAAATGATATGATTTTCAATCATATGAAAAAATACTTATCAATAGGTATAAGTATATAAGCATATATTATGTTTATACTTTTGAGAAATCCGTTTTAGCCTGCCAACCCCCAAGGGCGAGACTTTTTGTCAGGACATGGAGAATACCAGAAAAGATCGTGAAAACCCTTGTTTTATAAATAGTTACACGATCTAAAGTGGCCAGAAAGAATTCGTATTCGTTGATCTGGCTCGCCAGCCAGACTAACCCTCAGCGAGAGCAAGGGCTGCGTGTTTCAGAAGCCATTCTGTTATCCAGACCCTTGGTCTTGTTGTGTGGCGTTCTGGTGATATCAGGCTTTCTGAGGAGGTATCGAGATCATGTTGTTCAGGCTTGGTCCCAAAAACTTTAGGTCAAGAAAGCCACATGAACATGGGAATCCTTTAAAAACTACATAAGTAAAACGCAAGTATATACAGCCACTTATACAATGATATAAGTGATGGTTAAGGACGATGATTCATGTGAGCGACGAAATGGATTGTGGGTGAATGAGAGGCAAGTGGATTGAAGGATCGTCGCAAGGCCATGAAAATGGCTTAAAAGCGTGAATTTACAAGTGGATAAAACGAAACCATCAGAAAAAATGATCGATGCTGAGTGGTGCCAGTGTCAAAGAAAACATCTTTGTCAAAAATTTTTCCAAAATTTTTTGTGTGGTTCGAACACTATAAAGTAAGATATAACATTAGTCAGACACAGAATCAGTTTCTGGAAGTGACGGTTTTAGGGGTTGTTTTCGATCATTGCGCTGATTAACTTACCAACATACCAAACGGGCATTCGCTCAACTTGGTTCCGACGTCTCGGCCGATCGCCGAATTCATACTTGTATTGGCCCGCTTGTGCGAAGGAGGAATCCATCGCGGGTTACTCAACCCCTCACTTGTCTTTCAGGAATTCAGCTAGGAATGCACAACGAATCGGTCCAAGTCAACTTTGGAATGACTTGATCGAACACTCAAGGAAGACTTCCTGGACCTATTGTCCCTTGTAGGAGTCTAGACCCATGCACGTTCTACTTTTCTGATTCTGCATCTTGCAAAGTCTTTCATACGATCGACTCGAATCAGAAAAACAGGCGAATGAAACCCGTCACACACCAGTCTCTCAATAGATCTGGACACCGGACTTCGTTGCCTTTTGGGACGTGTAAGTCGTCGAGTACTTGAACCATTTGAAGATATAAACGACAGTACTAAACCATAATATCTGACGTATGTTCACATGCTCAGATTCTAATGGAGAGGAATCGTGTTGAATATTCTGAACATCATTTCAAGATCTTCTCTCGATTCGTTTCTGCTACCCAAAGGAGATATCATCAGTATGAGTCGTAATTTACCCCGTCGTGCGTTTGTTGGACAAATTGCTTTCTGGCCCTTGATGGCCCGTCGTGCGATGGTCAACCAGACCTATACCTACAACAATCTGCCTGCTGGTTATACTTATGTAACCCAGCCTCAAGCTGCCGAAGCTGTTGCTGCCCAACCAGCCGCACCTGTTGAAACCCAGCTCCAGCCAGCACCCGTTCAGACGGCCGCACCGGCTCAGCCTGTTGCCTATGATTATGGCGACGGTGGAGTGCTTGCCACGATGAATGCCCAGCGAGCTGCTGTCGGACTTCATGCTCTGGCTTACTGTCCCAATCTTTCTGCATCTGCAAATGGTGTCGCCAGCAATTGCGCTGCCAGAAACGCACTGGTCCATTCCAACCTCGGTATGGAAAATCTGGCCATGACACCCGTTCCCGCAAATGCGATCGGCATGTGGGTCAACTCACCTGGCCATAGAGCCAACATGTTCTCGGGTGCAACTCGCGTCGGAATCGGTCTGGCCTCGAACGGCTCGTACTGGTATGTCGCCGCGATCTTCGGCTGATCATCACCGACTCTTTATTCTCCACCGGTGCCCTGCTGTCTCCATGAGACATCAACGTTAAGCAGCGCAATACCGGCTGAATGACTAAACAAAATGACCGCGCAAGGATGGCGTGGTCATGCTGTTTTTTAATTCCCTCAACGCCCTGATCAGGTTTCAGAGCTTCGAAAGTTCTTACAGCCTCAACAGGATGCTGTTACGACAAATTTTCGATCTCAGTCAAAGCATCACGATTGGCCCGACTCAGGTTCGGGGTGTTCGTCGTTGCTGAGCTTGGTGAATCGGCCCGAATCATCGAAGGAACGCTTTTGGTCGAAGTTTGAAGTTCGATCCCCTTGAGGTCGAACCGATTCTTCAGCCTGCGAAGTAATTCACGCTTGACCGGCCACTGCTTCAGCGGCTTGGTTTTGATATAAAATTTGATCATCACAAAGTTCTCGGCCAGTTGATCGACCCCAAGCATGATCAGGTCGTCCAGGCAGAGTGGTCCAAACTCTTTATCCAGGCGGAACTTTTTCCCTTCCGCATGGATCTCTTGAATCACATCGTCCACCTGAGCTTTATAAGACACAGGAATTTCGAAGACAGCACGTGACCAGTCATACGAGAAATTCGAGACAGTGGTCATAGATCCGTTGGGAACAAAGTGAACCGTACCGGCCACATCGCGCAAGACTGTCATGCGTAGGGTGATACGCTCCACAACGCCGGTGATCACACCGACTTGGATCACGTCGTTGACGGAGAACTGATTTTCGAGCAGGATCACGAATCCATAGAAATAATCTTTGATCAGGCTTTGGGCGCCGAAGGCGATGGCCAAGCCGAAGATCGCGGCACCTCCAAGCAAAGGGCCGATCGGAACGCCCGCCTCCTGGGCCATGAGCAGGAGTCCACCACCGATCACGCCCACGGATACGGCGTTGGAATAAACACTGACCAGCGTTTCAGCGCGGTCGGTTCGTTCTTCCAGAGAGATGTTTTCCTGACTTTGGACCATGATCCGAATGGCTCTCGAGCCAAGCGAGCGGAGCAAGGCACGTGAGACGATCATCAGGATCAGGACGATAAAAATCCGAACCCCGCGTGTGGCAAGCCAATCCAGAACATTGAGCAGAGAGGTGGGGTCTTGAAGTTTGGCGATCTTGGCCTGAGTTTCGTCGATCTGCTTTTGAACCAGAAAGGTCTTGTCGTGGGCGTCTCTTAGAATATCCTGCTGCTTGCTGCGTTCAGTCTGGATATCGGCAAGCCGGTTCGAGTGCAGACGCGACTCGTTACGGGCAGTCTGAAATTCTTTATCGAGGTCGAGAAGTTTTTCGGCAAGCTGTTTTAAAAGCTCTTGAGACGCATCGCTGATCGACTTGACCCGGAATTCTTCCTGAGCCTTTGAGAGAATCTCGTTCGCCAGGTCGGCTTTCTTACGAGCGTTGTCGCGGAGCTTTTCTTCGAGCTTCACCTGCTGATCCAGATTCGACACCTGTTCAGCCGCCATGGCTTCATCAAGTTTGGCAGTTTGGAGCTGTTCCTCAAGCTCAAGAATGGCTTCCTCATGCTCCTTGATCTCCTTGCGCACTCGACCTGCGATCACCGAATTGCCATGAGTGGCCGGCTTCTTGGTCTCAGGCTCGTCAGTCGTTTTAGGTGCCGGGTTGGCCGAAGCGTTCGCAATGATCCCCATCGGTGACGAAGCCATCGCAGCCGATACCAAGCTGTTCTGAGGCTTTTCAGGTTCTTGCTTTGCAGCTCCCTTAGGCTTCTCTGCAGCACTTGATGCGACCGATTTTTCATGCGGTTTCTCGGCTGGAGCGGTATCGGTTTTGGCCACAGAGGTTCCTGGATTTGCCGCCTTCTCCGCTGCCTTGGCAGCCTTGGTCGGCTCGGCAGGCTTGGTCAGTCGTTCCAGCGCCAGGATATCGGCATTGACCTTCTTTTGAATGGTCAGGATCTTTTCCTGAAGCGTCTTGTTCTCTTCAATCTCAAGCTCGTAGGCGGAGAGAGCCTCCTTGCGTTTGGGCTCAATCTCATCTACCTCTCCCTGAGCCTCTGCAACCAGTTCCACATCCACCTGATCTTCCGACTTCAGATCCGCCAGCTTCTTCTTGGCCTCTTTCCAAAGGTTGTCGAGCTTCTTGAAGTTGGTTTCGGTTTTTGTGAAGTTGTCGTCAGGGTTGGCGTTGTTGGCCAAATCCTGCTTGAGCTGTTCAAGCTGCTTTTGCTCTGTCTCAATCTGGCTTCTCAGCTCAGCGGTTTTCTGGGCATTGCTTGGGGCAGGCTGCAAAGGTCCAACAGGGGCAGCCGGAGCAGAAGCTTTTTTTGCAGGATTCGCAGACGGATTCGCTGGCGGCGTGGAAGGCTTCGACGCTGGAGCGGTCGAAGGCGGTGCGACTGATTGTCCGGCGACTTTCCGGGATTCTGTCGCGCTGATCATCATCACGATTGAAAGCAAAACACCGGCCAAATGTTTGCGGCAGTCTTGCTTTTTAAGCCTGCAGTGAACGATGGATTGGATGATGTATGACATGGTGCGTGACCTCCTCCATGAGGTTTTTCTAAATACCAGCCCGTCTCGCAAGTCTGCGTATCGGGTTCAAGATAAACGAATCGCAAAATTTGCCAAGCGGGAAATCTAAATTCTTACACAAGCACATCCATAATAAACGGTTGCGTTACCTGGCCCCGACCGCGATCAGGAGCCGGTTCGAGTCGTTGATTTTGCGATCCAGAAAGAAGAGCTGATTGGCCGGCGTTTTTATGACCGATTCGAACGGCTCGCCTCCATCCATGGTGAGCCTGATCAGCATCTCGACCTTGCCTTCATCATTCGAAGGCGATTTCAGCTCAACTGTCAAAACCGAATTTTCAACCGATTTCACGACCATCGCCTGTTTGGGATCAAGCCGTTTGGTCTTCCCATCAATCAGCTCAAACCGATGATCAGGCATGATTTGGGCCAGTTGCTTGGCCACGGTCGCCAGTTTTGGGTCGATCGGGCCGGTGCCTTTGATGGCCCTGATGGCCATGACGGTGACCTGTCGAGAATGCTCGGAGGAGGATGGATTCACGTCCGGTTTTTGGGCATGGGCAAGCATGGATGGATAGACCATCAAAAGGCTTGCCACGGCCAGGGCTTTAAGGGCAATTTTGCGGAGATCGAAGTGTGGACCGGTCATGATGGTCATCAATCGGTTGCGAGCGATTCAAGGTCGTTGAAAAGGCTGAAGTTTGAGGCCAGAGCCGCTCCATTGGATTCACTGGTCGATGACTCGACAGAATCAAGGCATGGATTCTCAGGGTGGCAGTGGACATCGTCGAGCCGGATCACAGCGAAAGACTCGGCTTCGCTGAGGTCGATGGAGACTGGAAGTGCTGGACTTGATGGACTTTCGAGTGGCTTCAATTGGGCAACAATCGTTGGATTGCTGGCGGTTTGAACCTCAGCACCATAAGGCCAGGCGAACCACGTGAGAGCGGCTACGCTGGCAGCGGCGGCCAATTTTACCCATCCATTTGCGAACAAAGAGATGCTTCCAGCAGTTTTAGGGCCAGATTGGTTCGTGGCCGTAACGACTTTTGCCCAGACGGTTTCCCAATGATCTGAAGGGATTTCCGGACGGCTTTCGGACCATGCCCGGACCAGTCCCCGGGAGTCGGCTGAGTTCTGGCCGAATCGCTGATGAATCTCGTTCAGCTTGTTTTCAGGCTCGTTCATGATGGATATCCCAGCTTGAGGGGGTTACGAATAGGGCTGATGATGGTGTTTGTGCGAGTGGTCTGACGGTTATTGTTTGACGTCGGGTCAGATGGATCGGGATGAATTTTCGGGACCGATTGGGCGATTGCATCCGATCGGGGCGGTGTGGTGTTGTCAAGATCTTTGGCTACCACTTGTAACTTCTTGCGAGCGCTATGGATCCGGCTCATCACAGTGCCAATGGGAACTCCCAGCGTATCGGCCACTTCCTGATAAGTCATCTCGGCTTCAGCATAGAGGACGAAGGCCCCTCGGGTGGTCTCGCTGAGCTGGGCGAGAGCGGAGTCGATCTCTTGCCGCAGGTCTCTCTGTTGCATCGGCTTGGAGGGGTCCATAAGTGCCGATGGTTCCGGTGGGGCGTTACGATCGTCAGTGCTCCATGCCGTGATACTGAACAGGAGGCCCCGGCGGCGGTTACGTCTGATATGATCGGTGGAGCAGTTGGTGACGATCCGAAGCAGCCAGGTACGGAACGACGACCTGTGATCGAACCTGTCGAGATGGATCAGGGCTTTGACGAACGAATCTTGAACCACATCGCGAGCATCTTCATCGGAACCGGTCATCCGGCGGGCGACACGCACGCAAACGGGCCAGGCGGTTGCAAAGATGGCTTCTCGAGCCGCTTTGTCGCCAGACTGAGCGAGACGCACCTGATCCGCATCGACCATTGTGGTCAACGGAGGCGGTTGGTCAATCGCTGGTTCGCCTGAGTTCATCCGTTTTTCAAGTTCCAGGTTCGGTGTCAGAGACAGTTTCACGGATCTTTCTCAGATCAAGTCTATCCTATCAGACGCTGGAGAGGTTGTTTTGATTCGATCGTGTAAACGATAATTGCAATCAGAATACGGTTTTTCCATAGCCGGTCTTGGCGCTAGCCCCTTTACCGCAAATCCAACCCAAACCTGGCAAAGTAGTGTGGGATTCATCCCACCTGCTTCCAGGGCGAATCATCAATTGTCGAGACAAACCTGTTTCGTAATAATGATTTAAACTATAGCTCATGCTGGATTTCGGAGTGTTTCATAAAATATGTTTTGCATGGGCTTTTGGTCCTAAAACCAGATCACCCGGAATGCCACCATCCCGGAATCCGGTATGAGCCAATTTTATATCGATCCAAAACTGCTTTGGCGGATTCTAGCGATTACCCTGATTCAATCGATTTGGGGGTCTGCGGTAACTCTTACAACTTCGTACCTGATTCCAAATTGGCTGAGTTTTTGGCACAATATGAAGGTATCATAAGCCCTCGCTACTCGGATGAGTGAGAGTTGGATCCCCGCGATCGTATGGATGTACCGGAAAAACGTGAAGCCTTGAACCCATCCACTGAAAACCATCGAGATATCATTCGGCCATAAACAATCTCGCTACAGACTGTTAGAGAAGACACTCTCCACCGATATCAGACCAAGGCTCAATCCATCCGGGCCTGAATTGTAAGAACCGATCAAGAACCTATGAGTAAGCGTCGAGCCGTTCAGCGCAAGAATCCTGTCACTGAAGTTCCACCAGAATCCTATGAGATCTCCGAAGCGGAGCTCTCGTTTCTGCAAGAATTAAAAAATTCACGTCCTGCAAAGGCCGGAGCAGGTCGCCGCGATCGGGTCATGCCGCTTCTGCCATTGCGTGGCGAGGTGGTCTATCCGAACACGATCGTGCCGATTGTGATCAACCGGACTGCCGGTATCGCACTGGTCGATGCTGTGACTTCCCAGTCCGACCGGAACGTCATTTTGGCCACCCAAGTGGATCTGGACGCAGAGGTTCCGACACGCAAAGATCTGGCTGATATCGCTTGTGTGGGCCAAATCCTTCAGATGCTGAAATTCCCCGACGGCTCCACGCGTATCGTCTTTCAAGGTATCGAACGCGTCAAACTGGGCACAATTCAGCGTCAGGAACCGTTCCCAACGGCCTCTGTCAAGATGGTGAACGAACGCAAGTCGAAAGGCCTGGAACTGGAAGCGCTGGTTCTGCACGCCCGTAAACTCTTGAGCCGTATGGTCAAACAGACCCAGCAAGTGCCTGAAGAGCTGCAAGTGGCGGCCATGAACACGATGGAACCAGCCCGACTGGCCGACCTGTTCGCATCAAGCCTGCCGTTTACGGTGGAAGAGAAGCTGGCCATGCTGGCCGAAGTGGATGTGAAGGAGCGATTCCACCTGTTGATCAGGTACTGGACACGGCACCTGGAAGTGATTGAGCTGGCGAGCCGAATTCAGGCCCAGGTTGGGTCGGAGATTACCAAGGTCCAGCGCGAGCACTTCATTCGCCAGCAAATCAAGGCGATGCAGGAAGAGCTTGGAGACGGCAGTGACGAGTCGTCAGAAACGTCTCAGTTTGCTGCCAAACTTGATGCGGCTAAGCCTCCTGAAAGTGTCATGACTGAAGCCAAACGCGAGCTTGACCGGCTTGCGGGCATGCATCCCAGCTCAGCCGAATATTCCATCGTTCGAACCTATCTGGACTGGATTTCAAACCTTCCCTGGTCTGTCAGCACCAAGGACAGGCTTGATCTGAAAGCCGCTCGCAAGGTGTTGGACAAAGACCACTTCGGTCTCGAAAAGATCAAAGAGCGGATGATCGAATATCTCGCCGTACGCAAGCTCAAGAACGACCTCAAGGGGCCGATTCTCTGCTTGGTCGGCCCTCCAGGGACAGGTAAAACCAGTCTGGGCCGATCGATCGCCGAAGCTCTTGGCCGGAAGTTTGTGCGCATCAGTCTGGGCGGAGTTCACGACGAGGCTGAAATTCGTGGCCATAGAAGGACTTACATCGCCGCTCTCCCAGGCAGGGTGATTCAGTCTCTGCGTAAGGCTGGCTCGAACAATCCGGTTTTTGTGCTTGATGAGATCGACAAACTGGGCAGCGATTTTCGCGGAGACCCAGCATCCGCATTGCTGGAAGTGCTTGACCCGGAACAGAATTCGACGTTCCACGACCATTATCTCGACGTCGAATTCGACTTGTCGAAGGTCCTGTTTCTAGCCACAGCGAATAATGCCGACTCGATTCCGCATGCCCTCCTGGACAGGATGGAGATTCTCGAACTGCCTGGCTATAGCGAAGAGCAAAAGCTGGCCATCGCCAAGAAGCATCTTGTTCCGAAACAGTTGGAAGCTCACGGCCTGAAGCCTGATAGCGTTGAGCTCTCGGACCCGACTTTAACATCGGTGATCTCGGACTTTACCCGCGAGGCCGGCCTGCGCAATCTTGAACGCGAACTGGGTACAGTCTGTCGCAAGATTGCCCGCAAGCATGCGGAAGGGAATCGCCGAAAGGTGACAATTGCGACGAAAGATTTGCCCGTCTATCTGGGTCCTCCGAAATTCTATCGCGAATCGGCCATGATGAAGCCGATCCCTGGAGTTTCTACAGGGCTGGCCTGGACCCCGACCGGGGGCGAGATTCTGTTCATCGAATCGACCTTAATTCCGGGTGGCAAAGGCACAATGACCTTGACCGGTCTTTTGGGCGAATCCATGAAAGAAAGCGTTCAGGCTGCGGCTGGATATATCCGGAGCAAGGCCGACAAGCTGGGCGTGAACACGAAACTGCTCGCCGAGAGCGACCTTCACGTACACGTTCCTGCCGGAGCTGTGCCGAAGGACGGCCCGTCGGCTGGAGTGGCGATTGCTGCCAGTCTGGTCAGCCTGCTCAATGACAAGCCGGTGCGAGGCGATGTGGCCATGACCGGTGAAGTGACTTTGACGGGGCGAGTTTTGCCTGTCGGTGGAATCCGCGAGAAAGTGCTGGCGGCACGGCGTGCAGGGATTCACCACATCTTGATGCCAGTGCATAACAAGAAAGACCTGGTGGATCTGCCCGTCGAGGTGAAGGCAGACATGACGTTCGAGTTCGTGGAAACGATTGACGACGTGATCAAAAACCTCTTCCCGGTTGAGCCCATCAAGTCGGTTGCACCAAAGCCCACGCCCAAACTGGCCAAGCCACGATCCTCCAAGCCTGCGTCACGCGATCGGGGCAGCAGCAGCCAGCCTCGATAATTTGGGCAAAAGGCCGAAATTCTATCGCCACAGATCCACACGGAATATCACGGATTTCAGAGATCCGAACGATTCTGTGACGATCTGTGGCGAATCAGATCGAACTTTTACTTTTGATTCCTGAGCCAACCATCAAAATGGGTTGGCTTTTGACCATTCCTTAATCTGATCCAGCGCGTATGGCACGCTCAAAACCTTTCGATAACCGGCCTTGATGAGCGATTGGGTCATCTCTTGATCGAGATCCGACCTGATCATGAAAACGGCCTCGGAGCTGATCTTCCAGTC
>CAMBZY010000052.1 GCA_945872325.1 Candidatus Kuenenia stuttgartensis
TGGCCATTTTCTCGCATGTGTTGAGCCACTGCCACTAACGATCGGGATCCTTTTTCCTGTCCCAATTTATCGAGTGGACACTCACGAACCAAGCCCTCTGGACCTTTTTCAGCAAGACTGCTGAGGATGATATTTCGTGATAGAACTCCGAGAGGTTCGCCCGTAAGTGCCTGATGCACTGGAAATTCTGATTGAGAACCTTTTAAGAGCAGTTGAATGACGGATTCAATGGTTGCATTATCATCCACGGTTTCGTAATTGACAAGCATTGCATCTCGAACCAGTGACGACTTTAATAAGACGCGCTGTTCCACAGAGGTAGCTTCACTGCTAGCGCCCAACCAGACGAAAAACGCTATAAAAAGCAGCATGGTATTACCTGATAATCCGACGAATACAAATATAATCGCCATCAACTGGCCAACACTCGCCGCGATGCGTGTCGCCTGTGCGTAGTCCATGAAAAGGGCCAGAAATGCGCGAAAGATTCGTCCACCATCCATCGGAAAAGCCGGCAACAAGTTGAAAATCACCAAGCTCGTATTGACCAGTAACAACCGGCTGAGTATGGATGATTTGACCAACGCTGATGGGTCCTCGATATGCTCTGGCAAGACCGTTCCCATCGCTAATAATACCGCCACAATGACAATATTGACCAGCGGGCCGGCGATGGCGATGACGAGTTCTTGAACCGGATTTTCAGGGATGCGTTCAAGTCGTGCGACCCCTCCAATCGGATAAAGTGTAATATCGCGAGTTTTCACTCCAAACCGACGTGCTGCCAAAGCATGTCCCAGCTCATGAAGTACAACACATGTAAAGATTGCAACAACAGTGAACACGCCTGAGAAAGCGGCGTTTGCATCTCCATTTTCTGAAAAGTCGCCGACAAATACGAACATCAACAGCAGCCAGAATGTCCAGTGAATTTCAATAGGAATACCGGCAACCCGTCCGAGTCTCAGATTCCAGTTTCTCATTTCAATTCGCCTTTGACTAGTGATTTCAAAAATATCATTTAAACGCTGGATTTCCAGTGTTTATCAATCCAGGGGAAAGCGGCTCGGCCGTCAAAAACGTGACCGGCCTTGAAAATATCCAACTCCAGATTCTCAGATGCTTTCATGGCCTGATAGGCTTTTTGAGCTTCGGCAAACGCTTCTCGCACGCCTGGCTCCGGAAAAATATCATCTTCGGAACCTGACTCGCAGAATAATAGTCTTGGAGCTATCAAAGCAGCCAGATCTGCCACTTCAAACCACTGTAAAACTCCATGCACATAATTATCAATACAGTGCATGACGGAAAAAATCGAGTCGCGGAAGGTGCAAAAACTGCCTGATAGCATCGTGCAAGTCACTCGTGGATCGAGTGCGGCCGCATAGCTGGCGACTGTTCCACCTCCTGAAATACCCATCAATCCAATGCGGCTGGAATCGACATCGCTGAGGGTCGTCAAAAAGTCGATCGAGCGAATCACATCCCAAACCCTCCAGCCCACCATCGACTCGCCAAGCATGAGAGCTGCACCAGCGGCAGGCATACAACTTGAGGCTCCGGCGCCACGTTTGCGGGCTGCTGGATCGCGGCGATGACCAAAACCGATCATCTCAAGAGCGAGTGTCACATGACCTTGACGGACACATTGAAGAGCAAAATTATGCTGATAAGTCTGGGCCATTTCATTGTCACGGCCTTTTTCATCGAGTCCGGTGATTTCATCGGCACCTCGTCCATGACCTGGGAGGCAGATCATGGCAGGCTTGGGACCTGAAGATTTCTCAGGGATGAGCAACCAGCCGACGGCTTCAAGTCCGGGTCGTGTTTCGAACCGAACCATTTGGCGGATATACCCTGGTCGAGCCACGGCTGGCTCATACGTGACTTGAATCGCAGGTCTTGGCTCTGAAAGAGGTTGTGGAAGACCAATCAACTCGGTCAGCTTGGCACGGGCTTGAGTTCTCCATGCCGGCCAAGCCTCAGGACTTTCGATCGGGAACTTGAGTTTGGGCTTCAATTCCGAATAACGGGCCAGACTGTACTGAAGTGAATCTGTTGAGGCGTGAGCGGGCTTGACAGAAGGTCTGGACGATGTCATCTGAGTCTCGTCTCCATAGGAGTTTACATCAATAAAACGGGATCCGATCAAGGCTGAGCCTGGGCCATCGGGGTGGATTCCGGGCGACCATCCACATACTCTTTTTCAACCCAGTCGCGGAATCGTTCCGGAGTGTGTATGAGTTGCCTGGAGGAAAGCCATGACGCATATTCGCGAATCGGCTGTTGTAATTTTTCAGGCCCAAACAAAGGAATGTGGGCATGATAAATCGAGAATCCACCTAAAGCCTTTTCAGGAGGTTCTTTCTGAACGATCATGTGATAGAGTGTCACACCAAGTCCAGTCCGATCCGCACCACTCTTGCAGTGAATCAGCATCGGGTAGCGTGCTCGCCCCAAGAGGTCAATCAGTTGGAGAAGCTCACGCTTTTGTGGCCTAAGTTGTGCTGACATCGGTATTTCGTAATAATCGGCACCCGTTTCGCGGATCGTTTTTAGCTCCTGATTATACCAGTCATAAGCAGGCTTTCCGCCACGTAAGTTTAGTACAGACCTTATGTTGTGTTCTTCAATCCACTTATCCAGACGGTCATCGGGCTGTGCGCTGCGATAAAGCCGGCCTTGGACAACCTCGGCGAAGTTATTCTGAAATAAGGGTTTATAACCGATTGTTAACGTCAGGGCGAATAAGACGGTCGCGATCACACCAATCCGTAACATCCTGCGATTCGAGCGTTTACGACCATGTTCCGAGGCCTGTTGCGCATCGAGCCATGTTCCCGCTGTGGCCACACGTGTTTTGGCGCTACGTTGAGCGATCGCCATAAGCCCACCAGTTCCTTCGGTTGTCGTTCTACCAAGGGTTTTGGACACATCCCTGTCCAATTCCTGCCCATCCCGCTTGCAAATTCACTGTGTGCCTACACTAACAGGATTGTATGAAGCAAGCAACCCGTTATTCCTTCAATCGACCAAAAGGTCGTTCTAAACCCTTCCAATTCAGGCTTGTATCAGACAGAACCCTCAGAAATTTGATTTGGATCGAGACTAGCTTCACTTTACGAGTTTTCTAAATATTGGCTCGATGGATTCCGCTATCAATTTGTGCCCTAACGGGTTAGGATGAAGTTGATCGGTTGTGATCGTGCCAATATCGAGGCCATTTGCGGCTTTTTTCGTCCAGATCTGATAATGATCCACAAGACTTGTGGACTTCTCTCTGGCCACCTCACGAACAATCTCCATAAACGGCTCCATCCGCTTGTTCGGATGGTCGCCAACTCCGTTGGACTTCGCCTCTGCACCCCAGCGCGGTTCTGTCATCAAAATCACCTGAACCTTGGCTTTTTGTAATCTTTCAACGATTTCAATCAAATTGTTCCGGAACTGCATTTCTGAAAGTCGAGGCTCGGTTTTGCCAATATCAATGTAACTGTCATTTGCTCCATACATGATGGTGACGATTGCAGGTTTCTTGGAAATGATATCACTTTCCAAACGATTCAATGCCTGATCCGTGCGTTCACTTCCAATGCCTGCGTTCAGGATTTCAACCGGTTTTTTTGGGTCTTGAAACCTGGCCTGTAATATGGCTTCGAATGTCTGTTCCGAAGTCACTCCAGGCCTGACTCCTTTGGTGATGGAATCCCCCAAACAAATGATTCTTATCGGTTTTATAGACTCTTTTATGGTTAAATTCTGTTGTGCATGGATTGCATGAAATGGTGTACCAACAATTGATCCCATCAGAAATAGAAATGGTCTAAGAAATTTTCTCTGATACATTTTCCACCTTTTTTTGGAGTCTCTCTTGCATTTGGTAAAATGAAATGAAGGAGCGACCAGAACGAGTCGCTCCTTCAGCTGAATCAACAATACATTTGATCAAACCACGTCCGTCACATCGTCCAATGTGGTGTTGGAATCATCTTCAGGCTGGAATCCAAGCCATTCTGTGGCTGGCCCCAAATCCCATCGCATTCCACTGTTGTTACTCATCCCATTGACCACAAGAAATTCGCGGTCGCCGAGATCGGCTTCAACGGCACATTCAAAAAGCTGAATCATGTCGTCGTTTGAAAGCCACATCAGCCTGGCCCATTCGTCGGGCAGTGTTTCCGGATCGTTGAGACCGTCCTGAACCCAGCCGATTCTTAGAGCCAGAAAAGTCATACCAAAGGCATCGGCAGAGGCTTTTCCAAGCCGTTCGCCCATGAGCTTTGTGCCGCCATAGGGGCTGTCAGGCTTAGGTGGGAGATCAACTGTGATCGGGATATCTTCGATATCGCGATATCCACCCATGACATGATTCGAGCTTGCAAATACGAAACGCTCCACTTCGTTGAGAATGGCAGCATTCAAAACGTTGGCGAAGGCATCGATATTTGGATCTGCAACCTCATGCCAGGCAGAGAACTCGTCACGATTGCCTGCCAGGTGGATGACTGTGTCCACGTCGGCAAACAAATCCACCCAGTTTTGATCCCAGACCGAAAGGTCAGCCTCGATCACTTCCGGGTCATCGTCGTCAGCCACTGCATCAATCAGAACGAGGTCGTAGATATCTTCCCAGGCATCGCGGAGCTTGCGGGCAATGTTACCTCTGGCGCCAGTGATCAGGATGGTCCGGATGGATTGAGTTTGACCCTCTTCCAAGTCCTCAAGATCGTCGAACTCTTCGCTGTCATCGTCATCCTGAAGGATCTTGAGGGCGGAATCTGCTGCGCCCTTCCATTCGTCCTCTTGTTCCCAGCTCTTCGGATTGTCGTCGATTTCTGGCGATCCCTCGCCAATCACTTCTGGCTCGTCTTTCAGGTCTTTGATGTCGTTGTCTTCCGTATTCATGGCAATCATTCTCCTCGTCAAGTCCCTTGCTCACCTTTACGCCGGACGTCAAGGGCCGACCATGCGCCACATTTTCGGACAAATCCATCGATTAATGGATTCTATCAGATCATCTGAACGGATTCATGCGTGCGAAGTATTTTCATTACGGCTTCTAGAAAGAAATACTCGCCCCACATGACTGATTCATCCACTCCAAGCTTCTTGTGCGTGTGATAGACACCCCGCTTCAAGATGCCTTCCCAGCCAGGAGTTGACCATCCCATAAGTTCATCTTGTGTCAGTGCTTCAATCATTTTTAGAGCCGCTCGCCGATAGTGCAGGGCGGTGCTTTGATCGTGTTTCTCGATCTCATCGGCCAGTGTCCACAACCCAGATGCGGCAATGGCACCAGCTGACGTATCAGGTTGTCGATCAACCGTGGCCGGAGCATCGAAGTCCCAGGCTGGGACCCAACTTTCTGATTCCGACAGATGCTTGATAAAGCAATCGGCGTTCGATCGTGCCACAGCAAGATCCGTCACATCTTTTGTAAATTGATAGACTTGCGTATATCCGTAAAGACTCCAGGCAAGGCCACGGGTCCATCGCGAATCGCCTGAGAGCCCTTGATGGGTTGTCTGATTTAGGAATTCACCCGACTCAAGGTCGAAAATACCCTCATGGGCGGTCGATCCATCATCACGCACAATCCATTTTTGTGTGGTGCGGCAGTGTTCCACTGCCAGATTGAAAAGCGCCGTATCACCTGTTTCATGTGCTGCATAGAAGATGATCGGCACGTTCATCATGATATCGATGAACAGACTTTCCGGAGCGACAAAAGACCTCAGATAACGGCCCTTTTCCATGAATCGCATGGCCAGAGTGCGACCAGCAGTAATCAAAACGTTGTTCAGACGTTTCGAGCCGGTGCGTAAATACCAAGGCCGATAGGTATTTAGAAAAATAAATCCAAGATCGTGGACATCTCTGTCGTGCTGTTTGTACTCGACCAGTTGGCTGTAATGTTCTGCAAGCTCACGCCAGGAATTTTCTCCTGTGTATTCTTCCAGAAGCCACATCTGACCACCCAGAAAACCGGCACACCAGTCCGTCCACAGGCTCCCTGAATGCTTCCAGCAACCGTTTTCGGTGTACATCGGAAAATAATCAGGGTGGTTTGCAGCCAGCTCACCGACTTGCCTGGCCGCAAAATCCATGACTTTGTGAAGTCGTGGCCTAAGGTGCGCCACGTCAAAAGGTTGATTCGTTTCAGTCATGACTCATCGACTCCCTTCTGACATGGATTTTTCGCAGAACTTCTCAAAATTCAGAAGTCAGGCTGTGGCGGCCAACGACCGGGCCGATTCGATTGCTCTTGAGATGATTACCCAATAATCACCACCATTAGGGGTCATCCAGCACTCGCCAGATCCTTGCGCCATGATGATATTTTCAGGGTCGGCAGGGTCAAACCGAATGTCGCTGATGGTATCGAATGCGATCAGTTCCGGGAGACCTTTCTTCAGGATCTTGGCCCAGGTCTTGCCGGCATCTTTGGTCTCGTAGAGTCCGAATTGAAAACCTTGAGGACGCACGGCAGGACTCGTCGCCACGGGCTTGCCGGCAGCGGCACCGGCCAGCATCCACTTCGGATCTTTTGGACTGATGTCCAGGCAATAGACCTCAGGAACGTTCTCAAGTCCTTTGTTGGACTCGCTGAAGGTGGCTCCGTTGTCTGTACTGATCCAGACACCTTTGGCAGTGCCCAAAGCGATCTGGCTACCCACACTTCTGATCGTATGAACCTCTGACGGTATCGCATCCACTTTGACCCATGTCTTTGCTCCATCAGTGGATCGATAAAGCCCTGCACCTGCAATTGCAGCCAGAAGGGCAGGGGAGTCGGCACTGGTGATGGCCAGGGCAGAGATCGAGGCCTCCGTGTTACCGTCGGGCAAAGCCGGTGCAGCCAGTTTATTCCACCATTTTGTGCCATGAATCCGGTAATAAAGGCCCATGGCAGGGCTCGCCAGAAGCATGGTCAGCGGTGTTCCACCAAGCGCATAAGCGGTTGATGTTGAAACTCCAACAGGCAGGTCGATCGGTGTCCACGACTCGCCATTGGTCGACGTTTCGAGGATCCGTCCGCCATCGTCAATCACAGTAAGACGACCCTCACCACCTGCCAGAACCGCGCGGATGCGGCGATCCTGAAGACTGTGATATACAGGCCAAGGCGCACCTTGTGACCAGCGGTAAAGACCCGACTCTGTGCCTAGATAGATCATGGATCCACTCTTCCCGAAGACTTCAGTAACCGGAAATACTCTGTCTCTAGCCCAGTCTAATCAATCCTGACCATTCGGTCATCGGGAATTCTGATGAACTCCGGGCTTTTTCACCCAACCAAGGCAGAATCTTCTTTACCCACTCCGCCTAATTTAACTAAAAACACAAAAACCCCCTGATCTCACAAATTCCTTAACCTTTCCAGTCCTCCAGTCCGATCAATTACCAAGTGGATCGATGGGCTTGTTGAGCCTTAAGGTTTCTACTTGATGGAACATCCATTCAGATAGAAGCTGAAAACCGCCAATAAGTATTGGATTGATCCTGGAATCAGATGTGGAATTGTATAAAGACTGCCTGAAGCGTCGAGGATGACGCGGACGGGGCCGACTGACATGGATGTTTGCCACGCAACGGATCAGGACGATTCGAAACGGGGCCAGTCAGTGAAAGAAGGATTTTGCCATGATCTCCGGATTAAGGCGTGGCTTGGCTCTTGCCGCATGTCTGGCATTAGGTTTTGTAAGCTCAACCTATGCCATTGAAAAACACATTGTCATCCCCGAAACGGTCGAAGCGATCGACCTGAACACGGGCGGGCCTTATTATGCCCCTCCAGTTCCAGGTGGTCACTACACCAAAGACACTTACGGTCACATCGCCGGCACCATTCATGGTAAGCTGGCTCATGTAAAAAATGCGATCAAATCGCTCTGTTCCATGTGCGGTGGCTCTGGCCACTGTGCCGGTTGCGGTTCTGCCGCTGGAACTGCTGCTTTGGGAAGCTGCAATCATTGTGGCGGAACTGGCTATGTGACCAACGCTGGTGATGCCCATGCCGGTCACAACCACGCGAATGCCGGTGCATCCGCTGGTACAATTGTCGCCTCAAATCATCCTGGCGGACTTCTCTCAGGTCTGCATGGAAATGGTTCTGGTCACGCCACTTATAATGGTGGAGCAGTGGCTCCGGCACCTGTCAGCACATCCGGTGCATATGGTGGACACGGTGCCGCCACACCACAAGCCGCTCCTTCCGGCCAAGCTGGAAATGCATCTCCTTGTGGGAACGGTGGATGTGGTGGAAACTCATGTGGCGATCCAGCCTGTCACGGCCTGTTTGGTCGTAAAGGATCTGGTGCTGGTGCCAATGGTTGCGGCACACCTGGTTGCTCAGCACCTGGCTGTGGCCTCGGTGGAATGTTCGCCGGTAACGGTCATGGCGGAAATGGTGCTGGATTCGGCGGCGGATGTGGCACACCTGGCTGCAATACATGCGGTAACGGTGCAGGTTTGGGTCATGGTGCTGGCGGCCATCCTGGTATGGGTCATGGCGATGGTGCTGGACACGCTGGTTTGGGCTCCAAACTGGCTGGCCTTTTCCACAGGGGACCTAAGGTCAAGTGGTTCACCGGGCCTGGCGGACCTGTTCCCCTGACTCCTGGATATGTTCCTTACGTCAATCCAATCCGCTCACCACGCGATTACTTTGCCTTCCCTCCATACCTTGACCAAGCGATGCAGCCTGGTTATGGTGCCATGCCACAAAGCACGGCTGGATTCGCGACGGATAAAGCCACAACTCCAACGGACTTTGTCGCTCCTTCCACGAAACCAGCAGCAGTTCCTCCCCCGGCTCCTCGACGTGAATCCTCCCGGGCGACCGGAACGGTTCCACCACCAGCCCCATCCGGTGCCGAAAAAGAAGATAACTGATCTGGATCAGTTTTGATCTATGATCAAGCTATCAGGCGAGAAACCCGCACTTAAACGGGTTCCTCGCCTGAAATAGTTTCCGATAGATGCCATCCAAATGCCGATGATGTTTAAAGATACTCCGATCGCCAAAAATCATTTGAGCCGGAATGATCCAAGGCAAAGCGGATTTCGGTCTGACACATGAACTGAATTTCACGGATTTAAACGATAAGGACAGGAGGTCCCTCCGATGATCGGATTTGATAGAAAACGCTTCAGCCAGATCATATTACCGGCCTTGATGGGCTGGTTGATGATCGGTTCTCATACCGCTCAGGCTCAGGTGGACTATGCTCCACGGGTTGTTGACGTTCACGAACGTAGCGGCCTGTTCACCAGACTTCAGCCATTTAATCGTCCACTCCCACACGACCCGCACCGTGACACTTTCTACGGCACGAAATACGACGACAGGCCCGATTCCCGTAGACCCAACGACTGGAAGCACGGCGGCCTTTACGGACAATACTGGGAACCAACACCAGCTCGTTCCATGAAACCTTATTTTCGCGGAGCACCTGGTGTGGATACAATCACACCTGATAAAGCTCCCGCCCTTGGCCTTCAAAGATGGGTTTCCGGTATCACCGAACCATTTCGGCCTGTTAAATATTATTATCAATCCGGCAGCTACGTTCCGGTCTACGACCTCGACCCACTTGTGACCGGCCCTGGTACTTTCCCCTGGCCTTTCTTCTACAAAGAGAAGCACGGTGGTTGATTTCACCTGATTAAATCCGTAAAAGCCGCGATTGATGTTTCAATCGCGGCTTTTTCAATTTTTCATATTTACCTGTTAAATCCTTAGAGAGCTTACAAATTCATCATGGGCAACACGAAAAACTCGATCACTCCCTGGCTATTTGCAGATCCAACATCAGTAAATCCAAAAACTCAGACCAAACAAGTTGAAATCATGGTCGTGGGTGGTGGATTTGGCGGAATCAAAACTGTTCAGAATCTGGCAGGTTCCGGGGCACGGATCTGGCTTGTGGATAAACGCAATCACCACGTTTTTCAGCCACTGCTTTACCAAGTCGCAACTGCAGCACTTTCGCCCGCTGAAATCGGCTATCCGATTCGCAGTATCTTCCGAAATCGTAAAGATGTTCATGTCGTTATGGATGAAATTATTGGTGTGGATCTTGCTCGAAAAGTCGCGATATTTCCTGAAGGTGAAGCCAATTTCGATTACCTTGTGCTCGCCTGTGGTGCCACTCACAGCTACTTCGGTCGCGACGACTGGGCTAATTTCGCGCCTGGCTTGAAGTCGATTGAAGACGCTCTGGAAATTCGCAGCCGTGTCCTGCTTGCATTTGAAGAAGCTGAGATGGAAGCGGACCCTCAGTATCGCCGCTCCAATCTGACTTTTGTTGTCGTGGGTGGTGGCCCAACCGGTGTCGAACTTGCCGGAGCGTTGCGACAGATTGCAACTCAGACACTCCCCAGAGATTTTCGGAATATTGACACCACGGCCACCCGTGTGATTTTAATTCAATCGGCTGACCGTCTCCTTCCAGGCATGTCTGAAAAGCTTTCTGAACAGGCCTTGATAGATCTTGAATATATGGGCGTGGAAGTGCGCCTGAAATCGCGTGTGACCGATATCACTGAGAATTCAGTCTCTATCGGCGACGAGAAAGTGAACGCCCGCTGCGTCTTCTGGGCCGCCGGTGTCAAAGCCAGCCCGATCACGGCCAGCCTCGGAGTCCCACTCGATAAAAGTGGCCGAATTCTGGTGAATCCAGATTTAAGCCTGCCTGGTCATCCAAGCGTCTTTGCCGTTGGTGATATCGCTGCCATCAATGACCCGAAATCAGGACAACAAGTGCCTGGAGTGGCTCAGGGAGCCATCCAGATGGGCCAATATGTGGGCCTCCAGATTCGCAATGAACTGCAAGGCAAATTGCAACCGTCACAGCGAATTCCATTTCAGTTTCATGATAAAGGTCAGATGGCTACAATCGGCAGAAATCGGGCGGTCGCCGAGATCGGAAAATATCAATTCACAGGCACATTTGCCTGGCTCTTATGGGGCCTGATTCACGTCCTGTTTCTAGTCGGATTTCGCAACCGGTTCGCTGTTCTGGCCCAGTGGATCTGGGATTACATCACATTTTCCAAAGGCGCACGCCTGATCACAGGCAAATCTCACCCCAGAATCCGCCAACACCATAGCGACTTTCTCGTCCCTAAAGATCCAGATCAGACTACGCAAACCAGTGCGTGATCAAATCCAGATCTTTCTGAACTGTAAAAGTCTTATTCACCACCATTTACGGCAGTCTTGGGCTCTTTAACAGAATGGT
>CAMBZY010000053.1 GCA_945872325.1 Candidatus Kuenenia stuttgartensis
GGTGGAGCCGAGATTTTTCACCCGGAAGTGCGTGAAAAAATTTGTGATGCCAAAGCGTCAACGGAAACTTGGCTGGAAGTGCACAGGCTGGCACACAATCTTGGTCTAAAGTCTAATTGTACAATGCTTTACGGGCATATTGACAAGCCGATTCACCGGATCGACCATATGATTCGCCTCCGAGAGCTTCAGGACGAAACGGGTGGATTCCAGACCTTCATTCCTCTTGCGTTTCATCCGGATAACTCGAGGATGGATGAGATTCCGAAAGCCTCTGGCTTTATGGATTTAAAGACCATGGCCATCTCTCGGCTGATGCTCGACAACATTCCGCACATCAAAGCCTATTGGGTGATGCTGGGCATGAAGACCGCTCAGGTCGCACTCTCGTTCGGCGCAGATGATATTGACGGAACAGTCGTGCATGAAAAGATTTATCACGAAGCTGGCTCAGATTCCCCACAGGAAATGTGCGTGGCCGATCTGGAACGTTTGATCCTTGAGGCGGGACGGGTTCCTGTGGAGCGAGATACGCTTTATCACCGGATTGAACGTGTCGAAGGTAGCTGGAAGCAGAGAGAGAAGATTGGTGCCGTCGCTCTTGGTTGAGGCATTTCTTGTCTATCTTTCTACCATCATAAGACTTAAGTGCGTCCGGGCCGGTGATATTCTCACCGGCTTTTTCTGTTTGAAAGTTTGCTAGTAGTATCCGTACAACCGTGCCAAACTTAAAACCTGACGTATTTCTTCGATTCTTTTAAAAACCTTCTAACCGGAAGAATTGTGACAGTCGTCAACTTGTGGTAAATTAGTAGTTATCTCATGTCTAGATCAGGTTGCTTTTCCGTCGATATCGGTCGTGATGCGCGGCACTCCGCCGTACAACCGATTGGTCAGGCGGTGACTCGCACCTATCCTTTCATGCTCTAAGTCATCCCCAGGCAAGCTGTTCTGATTCATCTCCGGGGTACTCGGATCGGTATTGAGGGAACTCATCATGGCCAAATGGTCTGACATTCTGATTCAAAATGGCGTCATCGGACGCGATCAACTATCCGAAGCCCAGCGCATGCCCAACATGACGCTCGAAGATGCTCTGATGCGCCAAGGCTATGCTGGCCCAGAAGAAATCACTCAGGCCAAGGCTGAAGAGTTTGGCTATACTTATGTCAATCTTCGAGAGACGAACATTCCGGCAGAGGTCCTCTCCGCAGTCCCTGAAGCCATTTGCCGTGACAAATTTTGTATGCCTTACGCCGAAGAGTTCGGCGAACTCAAAGTGGCTCTGGCTGAACCTGACTACGAAACTGTCGAAAATCTCCGGTTCGTTCTGAACAAGGAAATTTCGCCTTCGATGGCCTCAAAAGAGGCGATTCTGGCCGCGATCAACGAGCATTTTGGCGGCTCAGGTTCCGCCGGTGCTGGTGGCAAAGGCGACACAGAATCGGTCAACAGCCTGCTTCAGGAATTCACCAACTCTGCGCTTGATGAGATGGGGACGGATACGAGTAAAAAGGCAGGGATTCTGGGGATGGAAGGGGCCAACGAAGCTCCTGTGATTCGTCTGGTGAACCTCCTGATTTCTGAAGCTGCTCGGAATCGGGCAAGCGACATTCATATCGAGCCTTTTGGTGATCGAGTTCGTGTAAGATATCGTATTGACGGTGTTTGTATCGAACGTGATGCCATTCCCAAAAAGCTTCATATGGCAGTCTTGAGCCGTCTCAAGATTATGGCTGAGATCGACATCGCGGAAAAACGTCGTCCTCAGGACGGCCGGATCAAGATGATGGCCGGCGAGAAGGAAATCGATCTGAGGGTCTCCGTTCTGCCAACAAACCACGGCCAGTCAGTGGTGATGCGCATCCTCGACCGGGACAATATCAAAGTCGGTCTGCGGGATATCGGTTTCTCGGAAGAGGACTACCGTCGTTTCAGTAACCTCATTCGTCGTCCGAACGGAATTCTGCTTGTGACCGGTCCCACCGGTTCCGGCAAGACCACGACGCTTTACGCCGCTTTGAATGAGCTGAACACCCCGAATACCAAGATCATCACGGCTGAGGATCCGGTCGAGTATTACCTTCCAGGCGTCAATCAGTGTGAGATCAAACACAAGATTGGGATGACGTTTGCCAAAGTCATCCGGGCGATGATGCGTCAAAACCCGAATATCCTGCTGGTCGGTGAAATTCGCGATAACGAGACAGCTCAAACCGCTATTCAGGCCTCACTGACAGGACACTTGGTTTTTAGTACACTTCACACGAACGATGCGCCCAGTGCTATTACACGTTTGATCGACATTGGGGTGGCACCGTTTCTCGTGACAAGCTCGGTTACGGGCATCATGGCCCAGCGACTTGTGCGAAAAGTCTGTCCGAAATGCAAGGTACGGGTGGACCCACCAGCCCACATTCTTGAGGGGTTGAGACTTAAGCCGGAAGTGGTTAAGCGAGCGAACTTTATGGAAGGCAAGGGCTGTGCCTACTGCAACAATAAAGGCACGCGTGGCCGGATGGCGATTTTCGAACTTCTGGTGATGTCGTCCAAGATTCGCGAGATGGCGTTCAAGGGCGAGACTTCTCTCGAAATTCGTAACGTAGCTCGCCGAGAGGGGATGCGTACTCTATTCGAGGACGGAATGATCAAGGCCATGAAGGGCCAGACGACTGTGGATGAGGTTCTGAAAATCACCAATCACGACCTCTTCACATCTGCCACAGGGATCAAGCCTGGTGGTGGGCATTGATTCAACGGATTTTGGAATGGACCCCGATTGGGTGCAAGCCTGTCCCTTGTTACGTCTGCACCTGATCTGAGGTCTGATCTGACAATTCAGGGAGAAAGTTTGGAGAAGTCCTACCAGCGATCTATGATGTGGTTAGCGGGAGAGGATCATGCGCCGTATTCTTCGGTGTTTCCGGCTCGCTGAACCCAACCACGAACAGATTCGCTGGAAAAACTTCGGTCCTACGACTTGCGTCTCATCGACGTATCGGGGAAAAGATAGTCAAGTAACGTTCCGGGAGAGAGTTTTGAGGTGCCAGCATCTATCGCTGAATCGCTTCATTCCTGGAAAACGTTTCAAGGTGTCGATTGATTGACTCGTCCGAGGTTTAAAAGTGGAACGTGAGGACTCATGGGCACTCTGCTGATCGATAAACTGCTGCATACAGCTCTAACACAAAAAGCCAGCGACTTGCACCTGACAGTGGGCGCCCGTCCTACGTTGCGACTCAGCGGTCACATGCACCCTCTGAACACAAAGACTTTAGAGCAAAGTGATATGGTCGGCTTGATGAAGTCGATCACCCCCGAACGCTGCCAGCAGGAACTGCAGGAAGTGGGCGGTACGGACTTCGCTTTCGCCTTCGGAGAACTGGGGCGTTTCCGCGTGGCTGTCTTCAAGCAGCGTGGCAATATCGGCATGGTTCTGCGACGGATTCCGAACGAGTTTCTTACGTTCGAACAGCTTGGTCTGCCCAAGGTTTGCGAAGAATTGATCAAGCGTCCCCGGGGTTTGATGCTGGTCACAGGTCCAACCGGTTCAGGCAAGACCACATCGTTGTCCAGTATGCTGAACTGGATCAACCAGAACATGGATCACCACGTGATCACGATCGAAGACCCGATCGAATACTTCCACAAGCACCAGAAATCGTTGATGAACCAGCGGGAGATCGGCATCGACGTGCCTGACTTCCCGGAAGCTCTGAAACGGGCCCTGCGGATGGACCCTGACATCATCCTTGTGGGTGAAATGCGGGACCTTGCAACGATTTCCGCTGCCATCACAGCTGCTGAAACTGGACACCTTGTGTTCGGAACTTTGCACACGAACTCGGCTGAAGGGACTGTCAACCGGATCATTGACGTCTTTCCGAAAGAGCAGCAGGATCAGATTCGGACCCAGCTTTCCGTTGCGATTATTGGCGTTTTGTGTCAGGCGCTTTTGCCCCGGAAGCCGAAGGGCATGGTGGCGGCCTATGAAATGCTGGTGATCACGCCGGCCATTTCGAACCTGATCCGTGAGAACAAAACCTATCGGATTGACTCGTCGATTCAGACCGGGCGTAAGCACGGGATGATTTTGATGGACGACTCGCTTTTCAATCTCTGGCGTCAGGGGATTGTTGAAGAAGAGGACGCGATTTACCGGTCCCGTAAGCCGACCGAATTGCGTGAGCGTATCGAACTGGCCAAGAAGGGCATTATCGACGACGGCGATGATGATGCTGACGACGAGGATGCCGGCGCCAAGAAGCGTTGATATCGAAACTGGCAAGTAGCCAGAGCTTAGGGCCTTCCCCGAACTCTGGCTAAAGTCATGGATTTGACGATCGCGTTCCCCTAAATCTCTACGAATTCTTTGTAACGAACACTGAATCAGGACTGAATCCACCATGGCACGCCGAATCGGAACCATCTTGCAGGACATGGGTTACCTCGACGAGGACGCCACCTGGCGGATCCTTGAAGAGCAGCAGCAGGGTGGTGGTGTCGAGCAATTCGGCAAGATCGCCATCCGGCTTGACCTGATCTCGGAAGCCCAACTGCTGAAAGCACTTGGCGAACAGCTTGACATGAAGGTGGTGAGCCTTGCGGACATCACCATTCCTGCCGAACTTTGCCAACTGATCAACCAGCAGATGGCCGACATGTTCCGCGTGATTCCGCTCTCGCAGAACAAGAAGGACAAATCGGTCACCGTGGCCATGGCCCGGCCGGAAGATCCACAGGCCCTCGATTCCGTTCGTTCGTTTCTGGGCGTGGATGTGAAGGCTGTGATTGCCAGCGAGTCTGACGTTAAATCAGCCATTGAAAGGCTTTACGTTGGTCAGCAGGAATCCATCGGTGATGTGATCAGGCAGATTGAGGCCGATAAGGGGCTTCAGCAGTACTCCAATCGCAACGAGACGACGATCGACTTGGAAGCGATCGAAGAAATGGCCGATGCCGCTCCTGTGCGGAAACTGGTCAATCTCGTGTTGCTCACAGCGATTCGCGACAAGGCTTCGGACATCCACTTCGAGCCTTTTGAAGACGAGTACAAGATGAGGCTTCGGGTCGACGGCGTTCTGTTCGAACTGATCCCTCCCCCGCGTCACCTTGGGCCTGCCATTTCGAGCCGGATCAAGGTCATGGCGAATCTCGATATTGCCGAACGGCGGATCCCTCAGGACGGCCGGATCGAGCTTGCGCTTGGCGGTAATCAGGTCGACATTCGGGTCTCGACTTTGCCGACCTTGTTTGGCGAGTCGGTGGTGCTCCGGATCCTTGATAAAACCGTGGTGAATCTTGACCTCAACAAGATCGGGATGCCTCAGGATACACTTGACCTCTGGCGTGGCCTGATTCTCAAGCCGAACGGGATTATCCTGGTGACAGGGCCGACATCGTCCGGCAAAACCACCACATTGTACGCCACCTTGAACGAGCTTAACTCGATTGAGGATAAGATCATCACCACGGAAGAGCCGGTCGAGTACGACATCGACGGCCTGGTTCAATGCCCGATCAACCACGACATCGGCGTGACCTTTGGCGCCTGCCTCAGAGCCATCCTGCGACAGGATCCTGACATCATTCTGGTGGGTGAAACACGCGACCTGGAGACGGCCGAAATCTCGATTCAGGCATCTCTCACAGGCCACACCGTTTTTACGACTTTGCACACGAACGATGCCCCATCGGCTGTAACCCGCTTGCGTGACATGGGCCTTCCGACATTCTTGATCACATCCACGCTTGAAGGTGTTCTCGCCCAGCGGCTTGTCCGGCGGATCTGTGCCAACTGCAAAGAGTTGTACATGCCGAACGACGAACAGCTTGGCCAATTGGGGATGACGGCAGCCACAGCGGCCGGCCTCGAATTCTACAAGGGCAAGGGCTGCGATACTTGTAAAAATACCGGTTATAAAGGCCGGATGGGGATCTACGAGTTGCTGATCATGAACGATGAACTTCGCGATATGATTGTCAAGGAGGCGTCGCTCGACGAATATCGTGCCGCTTGCCGGCGGAGCGGTATGCGGACCCTCCGCGAGACCGGTATGCTTTCGGTTCATGAAGGTAAAACGACGATCGACGAAATCATTCGCGAGACGATTCTTGACGAGTGACAGTTTTCCTCTGGTTCTGACTCAAGAACAAGAGGAGCAGTGACTTGCGATATTTCGGATCAGAAAAAATCAGTGTGCTGGATTCACGGCGGCGACCACTCGAACGACAACGGCCTTTTGAGGTTCTGAGCAATGGCGACCTTCCAATACGAAGCGATGGACCAGACCGGCAAGACGGTCAAGGACACGATTGAAGCCACCACGCAGGAGGAAGCACAGCAGCTGATCCGTCAGCGCGGCTTCTTTGTGACGTCGATTGGCGAGAAAGCCAAGACCAAGGCCAAGGCCAAGAAGAAAAAGAAGGGCAAGAAGAAGGCCTTCACCTTCGGCAAGATCAAGCCAAAGCAGCTTTGTACGTTCACCCGCCAGCTTTCCACGCTTCAGGATGCCGGCCTGCCGATCCTTCGCAGCCTCCGGATTCTGGCTGGCCAGTGCAAGCCTGGCGTTTTGAAGAACGCTCTGGGCGATGTGGTGGATGATATTGAAAGCGGGCTGACGCTTTCCGAAGCCTTTGCCAAGCACCCGAAAGCGTTTGACAGGCTTTATTGCAACATGGTGAGGGCCGGTGAAGCGGGCGGTGCCCTGGAAGCGATCCTCCAGCGTCTGGCTGACTTCAAGGAAAAAGCCCAGTCGCTGAAGCGAAAAATCAAGGGTGCCATGGTCTACCCGATCGTGGTCATCACGGTGGCTGTCACCATCGTGGGCTTCATCCTTTACTTCATCATCCCCAAGTTCGAGATGATCTTTAAAGACTTCGGCGTTGATTTGCCGAAGATGACCGTCTTCCTGATCAATGCCAGTCACTTCGTGGTCGATTACGCACCCGTCTGCATCGCCGCCCCATTTGTGATGTACATCATCCTTAAGCTTTTATACAAGACCAAGATCGGCGCTTATGTGCTGGACTGGATCCTGTTGCGGATTCCCGTCATGGGACAGATTGCCGGCAAGTCGACCGTGGCCCGGACCATGCGGACACTGGGCACCCTGGTCACGTCGGGCGTGCCGATTCTCGAAGCGATTGCGATTGTGCGGGAGACAGCTGGCAACGCCGTTTTCGAGCGGGTTTTCACACGCATCTACGACTCGATCCGCGAAGGGGAGACGATCTCGGTTCCCTTGAAGGAATCCAGACTTGTGGATGACATCGTGGTGAACATGATCGACGTCGGTGAAGAGACCGGCGACCTCGATACCATGCTCAACAAGATTGCCGACAACTACGACGAAGAAGTCGAAGTGCTGGTCGAGTCGCTGATGTCCTTGCTCGAGCCGATCATGATCGTGGTTCTGGGGGGCATCGTCGGTTTCATCGTCATCGCACTCTTCCTCCCCCTCGTTCAGCTCATTTCCAAGCTCTCCGGTTGATGGCCTGGCGGGTGGACCGTGGTTCGCCCGCCCAAATCGGCTGTGATGCAAAGTCACATAACCGGTTGCATTTCGTAGAGACTTGAGTGGGGTCCAGGAAATCTTTTCCATGGCATGAAATCCTGAATGTCAGGGAAATAAAACTGGGAACTCGAATCGGTTTGCAGGCGTCTCATAACATAGATAGATATGTCGATGGATGGACCTGAGGCTGAGCTTTGCGAAACGATCGGTTTGAGTGTGAAGCTGGAGCAGAAAAATCAGAGGTTTGAGAGATATCGGAATCAGAATCGGACAGGCGTCTGAACCATGTACATGAAACGGGTGGAATGCAAAATGTTAAGTAGGTCCACCCATCCACAAGCGATCGCGGAGAGCCCTCGGATGAATCGTCAAACGCACACTGCCGCCCGTCGATCCGAGGCCCCCGCTGGCCCACGACGCGGATTTACGCTGATTGAACTGCTCGTGGTCATCAGCATCATCGGAGTCCTGGCCGGCCTCCTGCTGCCAGCGATCAACGGAGCTGTACGAGCCGCCAAAGAATCGGCCGTCGCTTCGGAAATCACCTTGATGGAGCAGGCTCTGGCAAGTTTCAAGACCCGGATGGGGGATTACCCGCCGAGTTTTGTGGTGATTGATGAGTCGGGGAATTATGGAAATAACCCTGCTGTTGTCACGGCAGTGACGAATTTCTTTTCGACAGTGGGTGGATTGACGAATCAGACTCAATTGACAACACAGACAACCAAGGCTATTGATCGTTCCCAGCGTTACATGAAAAAAATGTTCAATCGGGCCGCTGTGCAACAGGACCTGGATGGTGACGGGGCTTTTACGAAATTCTGGATTCTTGAAGGTGATGAAGCGTTGGTGTTTTTTCTGGGCGGGGTTCCACGTCAGATTGATTCACAGACTTTCGAGTTGACAGGTTTCTGCAAGCGTCCAGATGGCCCGTTATATGGTCGAAATGAAACCAATAAAGCAACTTTAAATCGTGATACTCCATTTTTTGAATTTAAAGCAGAACGATTGATTGACTTTGATAACGACGGCTTTCCAAGCTACATAGACAGCCTTGGGACAGAAGAAGAATCACGACCATATATTTACTTCAGCGCCTATGGCTCGAACAGTTATGACCCACAGGATTGCAATTTCAATCCATCCAAAATGAATTATTTCCCAGCCCTGACAGACATTCAGGACATGGATACGGGGACGAATTATTTTCGGATGTATGGCGGTGCTTCCGGCTTCTCGATCTCACCAAATCCTTATACCACAGGACCTGCCGCCCCTGTAGGTCGTTCGCCAGCCTGGCAGAAGCCTCAGAGCTATCAAATCATCTCGGCCGGTTCAGATCGTAAGTATGGTTTTGGAGGCCAGTTTGCTGGCAAGTCCAAGAGTGAGCCTCTGCCATTGGCTGATTCGGATTTGACAATCACGCCTTCTCCGATCAATCCACCATCCCCCAACTCCCGTTCCGTAGAATCTGACAACATCACGAACTTTTCCCAAGGTCGTCTGAACTAAAGCGAAATTCGCACGTAGAACAACGATCACACCATGCACAAGGGAAAGGGAGGGGGTCGGACGATCATGCAAAGCCATATCCATCGCCCCAATCAGGCATCATTCACGGCAACGTCTCCGATGAGTTCGCGGAAGGGGTTTACCCTGATCGAACTGCTCGTCGTGGTCACGATTATCGGGATTCTGGTCTCGGTCATTCTGGTCGCCTCGTACGACGGCATTCGAACGGCCAATCTCAAGGCGACACAGGCCTTGGTATTGAAGCTCGATCTAGCCGTGAAAGAGCGGATGCAGGGACTTCTAGATGATGAAGTCTATCCCAATGCCACTCACATCTGGCTTGCTACTCCAGCTTCCAATAAGGTAGGCGGGGTATCCACATTTGGGCCGATGCGTGGCTTGTCGCCTGGTCGGGGCGGGAACGCCCGTGCCAAAGCGATTGCGATGACAGATCACCTTAGGGCCGAGATGCCGGACGTTTTTGTAGTGAATTCCCCAAGTCTGATTGCATTTTACCCTCTCAATTTTGCTGGCCAGTCGCAAGGTTATCTCGGTCAGCCTGCGGGACTTGCCCCAAATGCGGCAGTGGCCCCTTACACTTTGCCGATTGGTACAGGGATAGCATTTAATGGTACAAACAGCTTTGGCTCGTATTATCCCCCTGTTCCAGCGAATCCAGCCGACCCTCTGAATAAAACATATAATGATTCCTACAACTTTTCGGGGACAGGCGTTTTTGGGGCCAGTTACACAGCCGTGGCAGGCATTTACAAGCAGCTTGGTTATGGGCCAGCCGGTTATGATGGTGTCGATAATAATGGTAATGGTCTTGTGGATGAAATGGTGGAAGGCCTGCCTAATCAGACAGACCGCGACAACCTGATTGCAACTCTTCAAAGTAACCACCAGCACAAAACAGCTCGCAGTGAAATGCTCTACGCCCTTTTGATCGAAGGTCAGGGACCTTTGGGAGCCGCCTTCAGTCGTGACGATTTTACAGATCGTGAAATTCAGGATACCGATGAAGATGGATTGATGGAATTTGTCGATGCCTGGGGCGAGCCTCTGCAATTTTATCGATGGCCGATCTGGTACACCTCTGACAATCAACGAGGCTGGGCGGAATATCCACAGGACCCCTGGGTGACCAGAGAACGCGGTACTGTTGATCCCTCCAACTCTTTGATTTCGCTCGACTGGTGGTACGACAATACGGGAGCGGGCGGCGATTCTGTCAGTGGCCGTAACGGCAGTGTGGAAATGCGTGCCTTTGAGTATTTCTTCCACACTTTGACAGAGTCCAGCACATTTGGAACTGCTTCCAGCAATTGGGACCGAACCGGGCTTTATAAACGGAGAGCCTATCGCTTTACCCCACTTGTTGTCTCAGGCGGTCCTGACACCAAGGTGGGGATCCGATCCTGGGGGCAGGTTCAGGAGTCAATGCAACTGATTGACTTCTTGCGTGACTATGAAAACTTGGCTGTGAAGTTTGACTACTATGCGTTTTCATTCGTCGATTATCGGCATCCAGGTTTCACCATGGTCGGCACACAAACCGGCTTGACTCTGGATGACGAAATTCTGGCCTCTGCCGAAGATGATATTTCCAGCCACGCTCTCCAACAAGGTCTGGGCGGAGGTGCACGATGACCATGACGCATCAAAAATCTGTAAAACCCGGGTTCACACTGGTGGAACTGCTGGTGGTCCTGTTCATCGTTGGGCTGGTTTCGGCAGCCACTCTGCCGATCATCATCCCCACGCTAACACAAAGACAAGTCCAGGAAGGCTCCCGGATACTTCAGGAGGCTTTGATCAACGCCCGGTTTGCAGCCATGAGCACAGGCCGCCCGGCTGGTGTCCGGCTTTTGCCTGACCCAGTCTACAACGGCCCTGATGGCACAGATTTGCTGCGTCCCCTGGCCTATAACCGCATGCTTCAGCTTGAACCAGCCCCGGATTTTTCGGATGGGAATTTGGTGATCCGGTCCAGTGGCGCCTCTGCTCAAGAAATTCTTCAATTCTTCCAGCTTTGTATCAGTAAAAATCTGAGTTGGAGAACACAGCTCATCGGGACTCCTCCAAATGCAACCGTGAGCCAAGG
>CAMBZY010000054.1 GCA_945872325.1 Candidatus Kuenenia stuttgartensis
GGCTAGATTCAAACACCCGATTAATTCTCTTCCGCGAACCGTGGGCTAGCGCCCGGCGGCTAGATTCAAACCAAGAAACCGCAGGCTATCGCCTCTTATCTAGCCGGTCTTGGCGCTAGCCCCGATTAATTGGTTTTTAAAAAAGGGAAGTTATTTTCGGCCTGATCCTTATGATTTGAGCAACGGCCATCCCCAAAAAATTCGGGTCAATGTGCGATCTCTTCCACCCAGCCGTTTTGCTGGAGGAAGTGGTCCATTTTGAGGGCTTCGGTCAGGTTCGATTTTGGATGCCTTTGTTTGGCAATCGAGATCGACTCTGGCAGTGTCAGTTCGTCCGACGAGTTTTCTTTGTTTCGTCCCAAGTTGCTTTGCAGAGCGACAAATAGAGCGATGGCGATCAGGAATGTCAGCCATGGTCGAGAGAGAGCGTTCAGGATATCGGTTCGAAGCTGACCTCTGGTTGTCTGAATTTTCGAAGGGCGATTTTGGTTTTGCATGATTTATGACTCCACAATGCAGATGTATAATTGTTTGACTGATTCACAAAATGACCTTGAATTCAAGGGCTTCATCATTCATAACGTGCGATCGAGAGCTTCCCTGCAAACTCGTCACTGGTTTTTCAGGGTGACCGTTTTATGTTGACAGAATCCCATGTACAGGACATCTTTGAGGCTTTGCGATCCATATTCGGACGAAGCGACTTCAGAGTTTTAGAAGCGATTGCATGAACCTATATACGTAGCTCATCCTTGAATATTTATGGCTTAGCCGGAAATTCTTGAAATTTCTTCGCTCACGGCAAGATGGAGCAGTGGAATCATGATCTCGTGGTGACCTGTCAGACCGATTCCCTGGCTGCCGGGGCGCTGGAGGACATTTACAAGTCCGCGATACTGCTGCTGAAAGTCGAGGTTGGCTGTGGTCATTCCGTCCATGCTGTAGCCGAGGTTACGCGCGATTGCAACGGCCTTGAGAAAGACCTCGGGCAGAACAACCGCGCTCCCAAGGTTCAGCCAGACTCCGTTCTCCAAACCTGCCACCAGTTGGCACAATCGGCGGAAGTCGGTCAGGGTGGAGGCTCCCAGATCAGCCCCTACTAAATTAGGCGTCATATGGGTGATGTCTGTCCCGACGGCGACGTGGATTGTGATCGGAACGCCGGTTTCGTGGGCGGCCACAAGCACGCTGACATCACGCCCTGCACCAGCATTTTCTGAGGCGATTCTGGCCAGACTTTGGCCAAGGCCTTCACCACGTTTGTGGGCCTCTGCACAGGCCAGGGCAAAAAGTTCGGACGTTTCCTGAGCGAATCCAAAGGTTCCAGCATGAAGGCGCGGGCCGACGTCCTCGCTGGTGCGGCCGACCAGAGCCAGTTCGAGGTCGTGGATGGAGGCGGCCCCGTTCAGGGCCAGGCCCTGGATCACTCCCTTGCGCATCCAGTCTGCAAGATAAGGCCCACAGCCGGTTTTGATCACATGTCCGCCCGCTGCGGCGATGATCCGGTGACCTTCTTTATGAGCCTTGGCGATGGTCGTGATCAGGGCACGTAAGTTCTTGCCTCCAAGCTGGTTGGGCAGGGTGGCGAGAAAGTCGGCGAAACTGGCGCCGGCGGGTGCCAATTGGCCCATCTGGGCCAGGTCCACTTTGCTGGGCCGGGTGGCCAGAGGTTCGTATGTGAGGGCGGACCAATCGAGTTCAGGCTTGATTTCGTTCATGGGTGGAAGTCCTTTTCCTCAGATGTTTTATCAGTGATCGTTCATGATTCAGAGGCGGACATGACTTGATCGAGAGCCTTCAATAGTTCGGACTCTCCATGAACAATTTCAAGGCCGATGCGGATAGCTCCGAGCGGTTTTCCGCCGAGATGTTCTACGGGTAACTTCACCAAATCCTTCTGACTGGTCAAGGCCAAGTCGGCTCCGCTGGTAGAGACCCAGCGCGAGATGCTGGCCAGATCGGCTTCCGAATATCGGTGATGGTCGGGAAAACTTTGCTCGGCAATCACTTTGGCGCCGAGGTTTTCTACTGTCTGGAGGAACGCGTCGGGGTTGCCCAGGCCGCTGAAGATGGCGACGGATTTCCCTTTCAAATCGCTCAAAGCCATTTCCGAACCATCAGCCATGATCAAATCGACTGGTTTATGAACGGATTCGACCCACGGTTTGGATGATCCCGCGAGACGGGCGACTTTGGTACGGATGGCCGTTCGGGCTTGATCGCTGACCATGTCGGAGCGGGTCAGGAGGATCAGATCAGAGCGTCGGAGAGCTTGTTTCAAAGGCTCTCGCAGAAGTCCACGGGGCAGGACCCAGCCGAAGCCGAACGGATTTGTGGAGTCGATCAGAACGATGTCGAGGCTGCGGGCCAGTCGGCGATGTTGAAGGCCGTCGTCGAGGATCAGGACTTCGGAGAGGAGTTCGTCCACGGCCACCTGGGCCAGTGCAGATCGGTCAGGGCCTTGCAGGTGTGGAACATCGGGCATGTTTTGATAGAGCAGGAGCCCTTCATCGTTCATCCCACCATCTTCGCCGGAGCCATAGCCGCGACTGAGGATGGAGACCATGCGTCCCTGATCTCGAAAATGGCGGGCCACATATTCCACCATGGGGGTTTTGCCGGTCCCGCCGGTGGTGGCATTTCCGATGGAAATCACGGGCACATCGGCTGTTATGGATTCTTTGATACCCCAGTCATAGGCTTTGTTGCGTAGGCTGGTGGCGATTGCATAACCGCAGGATGCGAGGGCGAGAATGGATCTGCCCATAAATGCAAACGGACCGCGGGAGCGGCCAGAGATCAGGTTGAAATAGGTTTTAACGTTAAGGCGTGACATGATTTGAGGGTGACCAAAAAAACAGGCCTGGCTCTCTGACTGATGAGGAGAGAGCCTGGCCGTTAGTTTCCTAAGAATCAGGAGTCAATGCAAGTTGGCTGAGAATCAGCCCATGGCTTTGATAATGGCCTGAGCCATTTCGCGGGTCCCGACAGCGGTTGGGTCGTCGCGGTGAGGCTTCATGTCGTAGGTCACGTTTTTGCCTTCAGCGATCACGTCGGCCACGGCTTTGTTGAGCCTTTCAGCGGCTTCGGCTTCGCCGAGGTATTCGAGCATGAGGACGCCGGAGAGGATCAGGGCGGTTGGGTTCAACTTCCACTGGCCCTTGTATTTAGGGGCCGATCCGTGAGTGGCCTCAAAGACTGCGCCTTTTTCGCCGATGTTGGCACCAGGTGCAACGCCGAGTCCGCCGATGAGACCAGCGCAGAGGTCGCTGATGATATCGCCGTAGAGGTTTGGCAGGACCATGACGTCGTAAAGCTCAGGCTTTTGAACGAGTTGCATGCACATGTTGTCGACAATACGGTCTTCGAATTCGATGTCCGTATAATCTTTGGCGACGGTGCGGGCAACGTCGAGGAAGAGGCCGTCGGAGAACTTCAGGATGTTGGCTTTGTGAACGGCTGTGACCTTCTTGCGGCCGTGCTTGCGGGCGTATTCGAAGGCATATTTCACAATCCGCTCACTGCCTGTGACCGAGATTGGCTTGATGGAGATGCCTGAATCCGGGCGAATGGCTTTGCCGTTGAGGCGCTTGATATCGGCGATCAGTTCGGCTGTTTCAGGCTTGCCTTTTTCGAATTCGATACCGGTGTAGAGGTCTTCAGTGTTCTCGCGAACGATGACCAGATCGATTTTGGTTTGATCAAAGTAAGTACGAACACCCTTGTACTGCTTGCAGGGGCGAACGCAGGCGTAGAGGTCGAGAGCCTGACGGAGGTAAACGTTTACGCTTCGGAAGCCGGTTCCCACAGGCGTGGTGATCGGGGCTTTGAGTGCGACTCCGGTGCGTTTGATGGATTCAATAACGCTGTCAGGAACGGGTGTGCCCAGTCGGGCCATAACGTCCACGCCGGCTTCTTGAACGTCCCAGTCAATTTTCACGCCGGTGGCGTCGATGCACATGCGGGTGGCTTCAGCCAGTTCAGGACCAACGCCGTCGCCGGGGATCAGTGTGACTTGATGTGCCATGGGGCTCGTGTCTCTAAGGGGGGTGGCTTGGTGTATGTCTACTCAAACAAAGCAGATAGACCCGTGGCAACCCAGTTTCAGGAATGTCTGGTGTGACCCTTGGCGATTGCTGGATGAGGCGATCGGGTTCAGGGTTTTACGACCACTTGACAAATCAGATATCGCCAAACGCTGGTCGGAAGTATTGAGATTAAGATGACGCAGGCTTGGCGTCAAGCGAATCACCTGCGAACCTTTGGATATTTTTCACCAGGAATCGCTAAAATCATGTCGATTCCTGTGACTGTGGCGTGGATAATGGTTGAAACGACATGGGCAGGAATTCACCAGACCGGCCTGGGCACCGAAATTCAAGAGGGTCTATGAGCTTATGATTTGTCCACCACTGCCACGTGCTCCGCTGGTCGACGACTGGATGGATCGTCACAAGAACAAGATCAGCTTTGCCCTGCACATTCTTGGGATTCCGCCCACGATCGTGGGGGTTCTGTTGATCCCGATCTATCTGGGGCTGATGTCGATCCCGATCTTTTTGGTCGCTTTGGCGGCATTTACAGGCGGATATGCCCTGCAATTTGCGGGTCACTGGGTGGACGGGACGGAGTCTGGAGAGATGCGCTGGATGAAAAAGCAGTGGGCAAAGTTGGTGAAGTCGAAGAATCTCGAAAAAAAATAAGAAATTGGGCTTGGCAGGTTTTCGGGGTCTGCTAATATTCGGCCCAAGCCTATGGAGTCGCTGGACAGTTTCTCAGGTATTTCCTGTACTTGAGAATAGGTTCGAGCCCGCCGGTTGCCTGAGTCAGGCGATGGTGAGTGAGAGCTGAGAAAGGTCCGGCATCCTGACGATGGCTCTTGCGTTTTGTCGGACGAGCAATTGTCAGGGTGTTTGTCGGAAGGACCTGACGAACACGGAGCTCGCCCCGGGTTGGTTGTCCGCGTTTCCAATTGGTGGAACGGGCGATTCTCTCGACGGCGTGACTGCCAAGCCAATCAAGGATGATTCGGCCATGCCTTGGAAATATAACCGTAAGCGACTGTTCCCAACCGCCTGTGTTCTGATGGGTCTCATCGGAACCACTGGTTGTCAACGGATCCCTTATATCGATCAATCACGAGCAGTACCGCAGGACAACGTGGGGGTTCTTCCATCCGAAGACCAACAGGTTCGCCAGGCGGCGTTTCTGGACCAGGCGTCCAGTTCGTTACCCACTCCATTGCCTCAGTTGTCTCCACCTCGGACGACAGATCAACCTGAGGCTGACGAGATCTGGGAAATGACCCTCGAACAGGCCATTCAAATTGGTTTGGAAAATAGTGAAGTGGTTCGGGTGATTTCGCTCGGTGCCCAGGGGATCCCAATCGGTGGATTCGAACCGAGCCCACTCAACACAGGTGCCGGTGGTGGTGCGGCCAGTGCCCTTGGTGCTGGTGCCCTCTCGACCGTGTACGACCCGGCCATTCAAGAAACACAAATTGCTCAGGCCTTATCCGCCTTCGACACGACGTTTACCACGTCGTTGTTCTGGGGCAAGAACGTTCAGCCTTATAATAACTCCATCTCGGCAGGCTTCTTCTCATCGGCCAACAAAGTGCCGATTATCTTTAATCAGAAGAACAACCAGTTCCAGATCGGGCTTCAGAAGCGAACGGCCACCGGTGCCACACTCAACGTGGCCCACAATATCAACATGGCTTATTCCAATAGCCCGCAGAACGTTTATCCGTCTGCTTACACGACCAACATGCAGTTCAAGATCAGCCAGCCCCTCCTGGGTGGCAACGATCAAACTGGTCCGAGCGGTCTGGAGGCCAACCGGGCTCCAGTCGTAATCGCCCGTGTGAATGCCGATGCTGCCGTATGGCGGTTCAAGGCGGACATCATGGCCATGGTTCGTTCCATTGAGCAGCAATACTGGGCCCTGTCCCAGCAACAGGTGCAGCTCTGGAGCCGTGAGACAGCCATTGGTCTGGGTGAGCAGATCGTTCGCAAGGAACAATCGGAACTCGAAGTGGGTCGGGCCAAGCCTTCCGACGTGGCCGAAGCCGAGCAACGCCTTGAAGGCTTTCGCCTGCAACTGATCTCAGCCACGGCTGACGTGATCACCACTGAGCGTCAGCTTCGGAACATCCTGGGATTGCCTCCAACCGATAATCGCCGAATCATTCCTGTGACGGCACCGACTGAAGCACGCATGGAGCCTGATTGGGATCTGAGCCTGGCACAGATGATCGCGTTTCAGCCTGATATCGTGACCCAACAGCTTCAAGTTCGCCTTTCGGAACTCCAACTGCTGGTCGCCCGGAACCGACTTCTTCCATCCTTGAATTTTGATGCTCTTTATCAACTCAATGGTTATGGCGACAACATCGACTCCGCGGAATCGATCATGACAGGCGGAACCTTGAGAGCGATCGACCCCTTGAATGCGGCCTTGCAACAGCAGGCCGGCTTACAGGTTCAGCCTGGAAATTACTCAAACTTCCAGACCTGGCAGATGGGTCTGACGTTTACAGCACCGCTTGGCTTCCGGGGCCCACTGGCCAACGTGAAAGCTTCTCAGTATATTCTGTTACGTCAAAGGGCTTATCTGCAGCAGATTGTTCACCAGCAGACGCACTCTCTTTCCCGCTTCTTCCTCGAAGTGGACGCCAACTTCAAGCTCTTCAAGACCGCTGGCCGCAACCGAATGGCTGCCACCCAGCGTCTGGAAGCCCAGAGGGCGGAATGGGAAGTGGGCCGACTGCCGATCGACCGATACTTGGAAGCTGTAGCCGAATGGGCGAACGCTGTGGCTCAGGAAGCTCAGTACAAGACCAGCTACAACACTTCGATCGCTGCGATGGAAGAAGCCAAGGGCACCCTTCTGGCATACAACAATGTGGCCGTCGAAGAAGGTCCTCAGCCAGCCAAGGCTTATCTACAGGCCCGAGATCTGATGAATGCCCATGGACGAATTCCGATGGGCGGCTCAGGCTCAGCCAATCCAACCATTCCATCTGGCAACTCGATGCCTGATCCAGTTCAGCCTGTCCAGATTCCTGGTGCACCACCAAGGTCGGCCCTGCCACCATTCCCAGCACCTGTGGGTGGGGTCGGCGAACCTCCGACGCCTATTCCTCCGGCCGTTCCAGCAGGCGAGCCAGATTATCTTTCCAAAACCGGTGGATCAACAAACCCGATTGAACGGATGAAGGCACGGGATTTATCGATCCAGCCAGCCTCCGCATCCGGTTTGTCAGACCTCCCATCAAACCTCCCACCACTGCCTTAATCGTAAGTGCTGGAAATATTTGAGACCATCAAACGCCTTGGGTTGACCAAGGCGTTTTTTGTTTTAGGACCAGTTCCAAATGTTTCGAGGGCGACCTCTTTTCCGGTAGTCTAGTGCCCCCTCAAGCCTTATAAATGGGGTAGTTTCCTCTGGAGTCTCCTCCGGAACCCAAAAGATCATTGGTTAAGGGTTTATCGATGTCCAGAGGACATACCTATTAATAGGAGTCTCCTCCGGAGCCCAAAAGATCATTGGTTTAGGGTTTATCGATGTCCAGAGGACATGCCTGGTGCCGCCCGCCTACCCAACAATCTTGACTTGACGGAGCACTAGCCGGCTTGGCGCTAGCCCCGGTTGGTTTTTTAATCGGACTTCATTCTGTAAGGGCGCCGAAACCGGGGGCTATCGCCCTGCGGCTAGGTTCTAACCGGTGAGACTCAGCCGTCGTATTTGACTTCGCCAGAGGCCACGCATTTCAGTTCGGCGATTGTGGAGCAGCCTTCAGGCAGTTTGGCTTCTTCGATCAGCATGTTGGGGATCCCGTTTTCGATCGTGAAAACTGTCCCACAGTGCGTGCATTTCAGTGATTCGCCATCACGGTGCAACGGTTTCTTGCCCATCGGGCATACCAATAAACCAATCAGGTCGTCCTTGGTCATCATGGCTCACGGTTCTCGGATTCAAAGGGAGGGGGATCTCAGGTTCGATTCAACCACGGCTTTTCAGTTTAATGAAAAAGCGTTGAGGATGCCAATGTCGAAGTGGGATAGGTTTTGAAATGTTTCCAACTTTCCGGGAGGCACCCGAATGAGACGGTCGCATGTCGAAAATTCGCCTCAATCGTTAGATTTTAGAACGATTAAGGGGCGAAATTTCTGATCGCCAGTCGCCTGAAGCATCGAAAAGTCTTATAATGGAAAAGACTTGTCAGTACATGTTCCTGAATACACATAGCCAGAAGAATCGCAGGATTGGCACGACATTTTCTAGCAGTAGTCTGTGGACCAGAAATTGCTGAATTGATGTACCATCCTGATAACGCGTGTGGAAAGGTAGCCGAACATGACCAGGGATTCCATCTGGAACCATTCGCAAACCGGACCGGAGGCGAAATCCGTGCGTGAAGAGCAAGCCAAACTGTTGGCCCGTGACCCGCGATTTTCGATCCACGCCTATCGTTTCGTGATGCAAGCCCTTCGGGTTGCTACGATTAAGTATCATGGAGCCTTATCCACAACAGGTGGAGCAGGCAAGTCTTCTGAGACTCCGGATCACGTTTCAGGCCAGCAACTGAGCTATGCTGCAGCCGAATATGCGACTCAGGAATATGGATATCTGGCGTATCGGGTGTTGACACATTGGGGCATACGCACCACGGGCGACATCGGCGATATTGTCTATAACATGATCGAAGAGAACCACATGCAGCGATCACCCGCTGACAGCAGGGCTGACTTCGAGGATGTTTTTGACTTCAAACAAGTGCTCGAAAACGAATTTCGGGTCACTCTCGACGAAGAATGATCAGGCCCGTCTGTCCCGGTGTTTTCACATCGGGCACCTGCCAACCTCTCACCTTACTGATTGAGCCTCTTTGATGAACCCGCCCACAGCGATTACGAAACCAGCCGACAAGCGCGTGTTGTGGGCGGCCATTGCTTTATTTCTGGGCTGGATCTGCGTATTGGCAGGGCTGGTTCTGACCAGCAGCGAAAAACCACGCGATGCATCGGCAACTCAAGCACCGTGAAATTGTTGCGTGAGATACGGTCGTAATGTTTCGATGTGATTTTGAGCGTATTGTCTAGCCGCAGGGCGCTAGCTCCCGGTTTCTTCGCTAATGAAATCCAACCGGGGCTATCGCCAAGCCCGGCTAGGAAATCCGGGTAGGGAGTTTCGACGGTTTTAAAATCTAGCCGCCGGGCGCTAGCCCCCGGTTTCTTCGATTCTGGAAATGAACCGGGGCTATCGCCAAGCCCGGCTAGGAAATCCGGGCAGAGCGACGACCTCCTTAAAATCTATCCCCCGGTTTCTTCTCGAATGAAACCCAACCGGGGCTATCGCCAAGCCCGGCTAGGAAATCCGGGCAGGGCGCTGGCCCTTGGTTTCGTTATTGCAGGTGCTTTTTTTCTAAATCCCTAAACACATCTTTCGCAGAGACCTGATTAATTGGCAACTTTTGACTATGATAGTGTATAGAGATCATGAATAAGACTGTATGCCAGATCAGGCGGACCGAATGACGATCGACGAAAATCAGACTCAAGAACAACCTGCATCGCCAATCGACGACACCGCCCCCTGGCCCAGATGGCGCGTTCGCCTGTCACGTTTAAGTCCTTACACGATGGACATTGAAGAGCAGTTGGTTCGGCTCTACGAACTTACCATTATGCTCACCATCGTTCCCGGCGTCATGGGATCGATCATTCTGATCATCTTCATCCTTTTTGGCCGGCCTGATGTGGGTGCGATCGCAGTCACCCTGATCTTCGGTCCGATGATCGGCCTAGCCTGGCGCGACTATCGCCGGATCAATCGTCAGGCGAGACTTTTCCTTGCCAGCCAAACCGGCGAATGAAGATTCCGAAAAATCCGGTCGCCAGACGATTCTCGAATCCACCTCCTACCGGCTCCAAACTTCATAACCCTGACCTGACCACGCCTGTTTAAAACCTTGCGATGTCCAAGTCTCCTGGGGCTGCATGGCTTTGCGAATAAACAAATGGTTGATCGCAACCGGCAATTCCTTGGGCCAGCCTTTGGGTTTATTCACGTCCATCACATAACTGTACAGAAACCGCCGGCTTGAAAGTGGGGCTGTCAGCTCATAAGCTGCGATCACTCCATCATCTGGCTTGACTTTGGCGATCTCCGCCCAGATCGGTTGAACATCTTCGTCGGGCACCCGTCCCGGAATGCCTTTCATTAATGTGGTCATATTCCATTGCCCGCCCAATAGAAAAATAAACATCACAGACCATATTAAGGTCATGAAAATGGTGCGGAGTCGGGCCCCGAATTTCATTTCAAAACCACTCCACAGGCGGCTCCATCCGACCAGTCCAGCTGCAAGCCCCAGCGCCACGAATGGCACGCAATATCGTGCATGATGCCATTGTTCCGTACCCACAAACCGGATCGCCCATTTGCCTGACGCCAGTGTCCAGACCCACGGCAATGCCGTTAATGCAACCCGAGGCGCCAATAATGCAATGAATGCCCAGGCAGATAGGCCGATCCACAGGAAATCCCAGCTGGTTTTCAACGTTTCTACCAGTGTGGGCCGACCTCCACCGAACTGATTCATATAATGCTGAGGCGCCATCTTGCCGGCCGTATTGCGCAAATAAATCATGAATCCGCAACAAAACCAGAGCAGGCCGGTCATCACCACAGCGGTCCTCCAGAGTTGTGTTTTATCAATCCTTTCAGGCATTCTAGGCGGAATGATGGCCAGGGTGGCGACGACAAAGGCCCATTCCTGACGACAGCATAAAAGCCCGAAAATCCCGGCAAAGGCCCATCCCCTGTGGCGTTCCCTCCATCCATTGACGGCAAGTATGGCAAACGGCAGGGCCATTTGCATTTCGCGAAAATCATTGATCGCCAGTGGTCGTAATAATGGAGTCAGTGGGACAAGCAATAATGCCATCCAGGTGGCGGCCTTGCTTCCCGACTCATCCATGACCAGCTTAGCCGAAGCTGGAATCA
>CAMBZY010000055.1 GCA_945872325.1 Candidatus Kuenenia stuttgartensis
AAAAAAAGGCCAGGCAATAAGCCTGGCCTCTAGGAAAATCCTTTGAATTTCGATCCACAATCAGATATGCACCGATTCGCCCAGCCCTTGGCCGGCGGCTTCCATGATCGCTTCCGAGAATGTCGGGTGCGGGTGCATGGCGTGCATGATCTCTTCTTCGGTCGCTTCCAGCTTCTTGGCCATGACCAGTTCCGAGATCATTTCCGTAGCAGCCGATCCGATGATATGGGCGCCCAGAAGCTCGCCGAACTTGGCGTCGAAAACCAGCTTCACAAAGCCTTCGGTTTCGTCGGCCGCCTGGGCCCGACCGCTGGCGATGAACGGGAACTTGCCGATCCGAACCGTGTGGCCCTTCTCTTTGGCCTGCTTCTCGGTCAAACCCACGGATCCAATCCCGGGATCGGTGTAGGTACAGCCAGGAATGATCGAATAATCGACCGTGCGTGGATGCTTGCCGAACAGGGTCTCCACACAGGCAATGGCCTCGTGGTGAGCCACGTGGGCCAGCCACGGTGGGCCGATAATGTCGCCCACGGCATAAAGCCCTTCAATGTTCGTGCGGAAGCCCTTCTCTTTGTCCACCTTGATGTGATTCTTTTCAATCACCACACCAAGCTTCGGATCAAGAACTTCCTCAACATTACCCACCACGCCGATCGCCACAAGCATGGCGTCCGCTTCCACAACCTGCTTGCCCTTCGGCGTTTCAATCTCAACCTTCACACCAGTGCGGGTCTTCTCGACCTTGCCCGTTTTGGTGCTGGTATGAATCACCAGACCACGCTTGGTCAGGCTTGTCGCCAGGGTGGCCGAGATTTCCTCGTCCTCGCCTGGAACAATCCTGTCCTGCATCTCCACAACGGTCACCTTGGTCCCAAGGGCGTTGTAGAAATAGCCAAACTCGAGGCCAATCGGGCCAGCCCCGATCACGATCAGGCTCTTGGGCTGAACCGTCAAAGACATCGCTTCCTTATAGGAAATGATCGCCTTGCCGTCGTATTCAGCGCCTGGCAAAGGCCTTGGGCGAACACCGGTGGCGATGATAACCGCTCCGGCAGTGACCGTTTTGTCGCCCACCTGAACCTTATGTGCAGCCACCACTTTGGCGGACCCGACAATGTGGGTCACCTTGTATTTACGGAACAGACCTTCAATACCCTTGTTCAGGTTGCTGGCCACACCACGACTGCGGGCGATGATCTGGGCAAAGTTCCACTTGCTGGTGCCTTCAAAGCCGAAGGCCTTGCCGTGATTGTTAATCATCTCAGCCAGGTGTGCATTGGTCAGAAGGGCTTTGGTCGGAATACAGCCCCAATTGAGGCAGATTCCGCCGAGCTTGTCCTTCTCAATGCACAACGCTTTTTTGCCCATCTGGCTGGCGCGAATGGCGGCTGCATATCCGGCAGGGCCACCGCCAATAACGATCAGGTCGTAGTCGTAAGCCATTGTCAAATCACCGTTTTCGAATCAGGTATATGAAGGTTCAGAGCCGTTTTCAGATTGCCACTGACCGGTGTGGGTCAGAGCAACATGCTCGTGGGTTCTTCCAGGAAGCTCTTGAGCGTGCGAAGGAATTCGGCGGCTGCGGCTCCGTCAACGCCCCGGTGATCGGCCGTCAGGGTGACTGTCATCATGGTGCCCACGGTGAGCTGGTCATTCACCACAATCGGTCGCTTCTCAGCGGCTGCAACGGCCAGAATGGCCACTTGTGGAAGTGCCAGAACAGCGTCGAACTGCTTCACACCAAACATTCCCAGGTTGGAAATGGTGAACGTTCCACCGGTCATCTGATCGCCCGTCAATCGGCCAGAACGTGCGGCTTCGTAAAGCTTTTCGCTCTCAACCCGAATGTCGCGCAGGCCATAAGCATCGGCATTGCGAAGCACAGGAACAATCAAACCGCCTTCAAGAGCCACGGCGATCCCGACATTCACCCCAGCGTGGCGAACAATCACGGCCTGGCCAAGATTGGCGTTATCGCCCTGGAAGGTTGCGTTTACGGCAGGATGGCGGCGCAGGCTCATGGCCACGGCCTTGGTCACAAAGTCGCCCACGGAGAGCTTGACGCCTTCGGAAGCGAGTGTCTTGTTGAGACGCTCACGCACACGGACGACTTCGTCCATCCGAATGTCCACGGTTACGTGAATCTCAGGCGCTTGCGTTTTGGCAGCGATCATGCCACGGGCAATCGCCTGACGCATGCGGTCCAGAGGAATGCGTTCGTCTTCGCCGAGCGGAACGAACAATTTCGGAGCCGGCTTGGGGGCCGCTGATTTTGCAGGAGCGCCAGCCGCTTTTGGTTGTGAAGAATTGGCGGAATAGGCTTCCACGTCAGCCTTTACAATACGTCCGGCAGGCCCTGAGCCAGGGACCTGAGCGATATCCAGACCCACAGATTCGGCCACTTTGCGGGCGAGTGGGGTCGATTTCACGCGACCTGATCCAACACTTGCAGCCGCTGGTGCGGCCGGGGCGGCGGCAGCGGCAGCCGGGGCAACAGGGGCAGCAGCAGATGCAGCAGGTGCGGAAGCGGCGGCCGTTGCGAATGATTCTGCAACCTGCTTCGGATCTTCACCTTTTTTGGCGAGCAGCAGGATGCGTGTGCCCAGAGCAATGTCTACGCCTTCAGCGACGTCAATCCGTGCCACGGTGCCTTCATCAAAGGTTTCCACAGGCATGACGGCTTTGTCGGTCTGTACTTCGGCGATCGTGTCGCCTTCCTTGACCTTGTCGCCGACCTTCACGAGCCATTTGACGATCTGGCCGCTTTCCATCGTGGGGCTGACTTTGGCCAGTTTGACTTCAATAGGCACTTCGGTATCTCCGGAAATTCCGTGCTGGGGTGTTTTAAAACTGTCTGGTTTGGAAACCTGGCGGAAGTGGAATTCAAAACCCTCGCCGCGCCATTAGAATGGCTGCCGACGAGGGTTCATTGTGCGAATTTGACCCGGCCCGACAATTTCATTCAGGCCGGCCCTTAGTTCGTCCCGTCATCAGGCTTTGCGATAGAGAACGTCGTTGATCTTGGCGACAATCCGCTCCACAGTCGGCAGCATCGAAAGTTCGAGCTTCCGGTTGTAAGGGATCGGGGCATCCTTGGCAGTCACCCGACGGATCGGGGCGTCAAGTTCGTCGAAGATCTCCTGGTAAATCCGGTCGGCCACTCCGGCGCCGATTCCGCAATAAGGCCAGTTCTCTTCGATGATCACGCAGCGGTGCGTTTTCAGGACCGACTTCAGGATGGTGTCCATGTCCAGAGGACGCAGGGTCCGCAGGTCAATCACCTCAGCTGAAACCCCTTCACCGGCAAGCTGTTCGGCAGCGGCCAGGGTGTTCAGGATGCTCCGGCTGTATGTCAGAAGGGTCACATCCGAGCCTTCACGCACCACATTGGCTTTGCCAATCGGTACCAGGTGATCGCCCTCAGGAACTTCGCCCTTCTCACCATAGAGATTCTCATGCTCGATGAAAATCACAGGATCGTCTGAGCGAATCGCTGACTTCAGCAAGCCCTTGGCATCAGCCGCCGTAGCAGGCATGACCACCGTGAGGCCTGGAAAGTGCGAATAAATCGCTTCAAGGCGGTGCGAGTGCGTGGCGGCCAGACAGCCGGCCATACCCGATGAGCCCCGAAACACGATCGGTATCGAGAATTGACCGCCTGACATATACCGCATGTTTGCGGCATTGTTCAGGATCTGGTCGATGGCGACCAGGCTGAAGCTGAATGTCATGAATTCAATGATCGGACGCAGGCCGACCATGGCTGATCCGATCCCGATCCCCGAGAAACCTCCCTCGGAAATTGGGGTGTCGATCACGCGACGGGAGCCGAAACGATCCCACAAACCCTGGCTGACTTTATAGGCGCCGTTGTATTCAGCAACCTCTTCGCCCATGAGATAAACGTTGTCATCACGCTCCATCTCCTCGGCCATCGCCTGGTTCAAAGCGTCGCGGTAGGCAAGGATGGGCATCTCAGTCAGACTCCTGCGGCGTGTAAGGGGCCACGGTGATGTTGGTGTAAAGATCTTCAGGGCCCGGTTCAGGGCTGTTTTCGGCAAACTCGATGGCAGCTTCCACCTGATCGCGAATTTCTTCACGCATCTGCTCTAGGCTCGATTCGTCGATCCAGCCGCGCTGAAGAAGACGATTCTCCCAAAGCGTGATCGGGTCGCGAAGCTTGGCCTTGTCCATATCTTCCTTGGTCCGGTACTTCTGAGGATCGGACATCGAGTGGCCGCGGAACCGGTAAGTGATAGCCTCAATGAAGGTTGGGCCTTCACCGGCACGGGCGCGTGTGATCGCTCGCTGAGTCACCTCAGCCACCTGTTCCACATCGTTGGCATCCACCCGGTAGGCTGGCATGTGGTAAGGCTCGCCACCACGGACCGTCAGATCGAGAACGGCCGATGACCGCTCCAATTGCGTGCCCATCGAAATCATGTTGTTTTCAACATAATAAATCGCTGGCAATTTCCACATACCCGCCATGTTCAGGGCTTCGTGAAAACTGCCCTGATTGATCGCACCATCGCCAAAATAACAGAGGCAGACCTGGTCGCCCCCCTTATATTTGTTGGCAAAGGCCACACCTGTCGCCAGTGGAATATGACTGCCCACGATGGCGTGGCCACCGAGAAAGCCTTTTTCAGCCTGGAAGAAGTGCATCGAGCCACCCTTGCCGCCAGAGCAGCCTGTGGACTTACCGAGCAGTTCCGCCATGGCCGGCTTCGGATCCATCCCACGTGCCAGGGCATGGCCGTGGTCGCGATAGGCGGTGATCAGATAGTCGTCGTCCCTCAGCATGCCGATCGATCCGACCGCGCACGCCTCCTGGCCGTTATAGAGGTGACAAAAGCCACCAATCTTTTGATTCTGATAGAGAAAAGCGGCTCGCTCCTCAAATCGCCGGATCAAATGCATCTGGCGAAGCCATATCACGGCTTTGTGTCGATCAACGATCGTTCTTGGAGCGGTTTGTACCTGGGACATGACCTGTCGTCACTCCTCGTCCTCTTGGCTCGGTTGTGCATCCGGACGGAAAGGGCTGCACACCGGGGCTCATTGACTTGCCTGACTATCGCAAAGTCTATAGCATCAATACGTTCTGACACCTACCGTGGGATACACCCACCACCGGCACCCAACTCTCATTCTGGCAATGTCGGGCGAATGATTGGATTGTGCCAAACTTTACGCCCGGCGTCCAGATCGGATGTCAACTTCAGCCCTGCTTCAGCAATTGCCTCAGCACAAACGGCAAAATCCCACCATTTTGGTAGTATCGGATTTCCTGCGGTGTGTCGATACGAACACGCGCTGAAAATTCCAAACTCGTGCCGTCCGGCTTCACTGCCCGAACCTTCAACTGCTTCCCATCCGCAAAGCTGGAGTCCAGCATCGCAGGCAGGCCAACAGTCTCAAATATCTCCTCACCCGTCAGACCCAGTGACGCAGAAGTCTGGCCATCTTCAAACTGAAGTGGCAAAATCCCCATCCCCACCAGATTCGACCTGTGAATCCGCTCGTAGCTCTCGGCGATCACCATCCGGATCCCCAAAAGCATCGGCCCCTTGGCCGCCCAGTCCCGGCTCGATCCCGACCCATATTCCTTGCCAGCCAGAACCACCAGCGGTGTACCACGCTTTTTATAGACATCCGAGGCATCAAAAATCGACATCACTTCGCCCTCAGGCAAAAGTCGGGTCACCCCGCCCTCTGTCCCTGGAGCCAACTGATTCCTCAGACGAATGTTCGCAAATGTCCCACGAACCATCACCTCATGGTTCCCCCGACGTGCCCCATAACTGTTGAAGTCATTTGGTGATACGCCATTGGCAACCAGATATTTACCAGCCGGACTCGAGGGCTTGATATTGCCTGCCGGTGAAATGTGGTCCGTCGTGATCGAATCGCCCAGCACAGCCAAAACTCGCGCCTGATGGATATCCACCACGGCCTTTGGCTCCAGACCCATGTTCTCAAAGTATGGAGGGTGCTTGACATACGTGCTCTGAGTATCCCAGGCGAACAGGTCGCCCGTAGGCACTTCCAGACCCTGCCAGTGATTGTCGCCTTCAAAAACTTCGCCATATTCCTTCTGGAACATGCTGGTCTGAACCGACTTGGCCACCGTCTCAGAGACCTCAGCCTGTGTCGGCCAGATATCCTTCAAATAGACCGGCTGACCATCAGAACCTGTCCCGATCGGGTCGTGTGTCAAGTCAATATCGGCGGTACCAGCCAAAGCGTAAGCCACAACCAGTGGAGGACTTGCCAGATAATTGGCACGCACGTCGGCATGCACGCGGCCTTCAAAGTTGCGGTTGCCTGAAAGCACGGCCGCCACCACAAGATCGTCGGTCTGAATCGTCTTCGAAATCTCTTCAGGAAGTGGCCCTGAATTTCCAATACATGTCGTGCAGCCATAGCCGACCACCTGGAAACCAAGCGCGTCCAAGGCATCCTGAACTCCGGCTTCTGCCAGATAATCGGTCACCACTTTTGAACCTGGAGCAAGGCTTGTCTTGACCCAAGGCTTCGACTTAAGTCCTTTGGCAACAGCCTTTTTAGCGACCAGACCAGCCGCCAGCATGACCGATGGATTCGACGTGTTCGTACAGCTTGTGATGGCCGCAATCACCACGTCTCCATTTTTAACCGACTGCGAGCCCGACGTTGAAGCCGGTGCTGGCTTGATCTTGCGATAGTCGGCCAGGGCCGTTTGATAACTGGCCTGAACGCCGCTCAGCAGAACCCGGTCCTGAGGCCGCTTCGGGCCCGCCAGACTTGGCTCCACAATGCCCAGATCAAGCTCCAGAGTATCTGTGTAAGTCGCGGCTGGTGTGTCTTTTGTATGAAACATGCCCTGCTCTTTGGCATAGGCTTCCACGAGCTTGATGAGCTGGGCTGGTCGACCTGAAAGCTCTAGATAGCGTATCGTTTCGGCGTCGATCGGGAAGATCCCGCAAGTGGCCCCATATTCAGGAGCCATGTTGGCAATCGTGGCCCGGTCGGCCAGTGGGAGGTCCGAAAGACCTTCTCCAAAGAATTCCACAAACTTGCCCACAACACCCTTCTTGCGCAGCATTTGGGTGATGGTCAAAACCAGATCGGTCGCAGTCACGCCTTCTTTCAGGCGTCCATGAAGCCGGAATCCGACCACCTGAGGCAGCAGCATCGCCACAGGCTGACCAAGCATGGCCGCCTCCGCTTCAATCCCGCCCACGCCCCAGCCCAAAACTCCCAAACCATTAATCATGGTGGTGTGGCTGTCGGTACCGACCAAAGTATCCGGATAGGCCAGTGCCCCGCCTTCAGCCTTTTCGTTCACAAATACAACGCGGGCAAGGTATTCCAGATTGACCTGGTGAACAATCCCGGTCTCTGGAGGCACCACGCGGAAGTTTTCGAGAGCGTTCTGGCCCCATCTCAGGAAGACGTAGCGTTCTTTGTTTCTCTGATATTCCAAGTCCGTGTTGGTCACGAACGAAATGCTCGATCCAGCCGAATCGACCTGAACCGAGTGATCGATCACAAGTTCAACAGGCTGAAGAGGATTGATCTTTCCGGCATCGCCACCCATGGCCGCCATGGCATCGCGCATCGCAGCCAGATCGACCACCGCTGGAACACCTGTAAAGTCTTGCAGGAGAACCCGGGCCGGTGTGAAGCTGATTTCGTCGGTTGGCTCGGCAGAGGCGTTCCAGTTCGCAACGGAATTCACAGTCTCAGCCGTTACGGAAATGCCATCTTCAGTACGTAACACGTTTTCCAGAAGGATTTTAATAGAGAACGGCAATCGGTCCAGATCCACGCCCTGGCTCTTCAGAGCATCGAGGCGAAACAGCCGATAGTTGTGTCCGTTTACGGAAAACGAGCCCAGTGCGCCGAACGAATTCTTCATGGGAATGGATACCTGACGGGTACGTACCAACTGTTTCGAGTTTGTGAACAGACCTTCTCAATTGCTATATGTTGCGGAAAAGACCGATTGTCCGCAATAGGAAATCGGCCGTGCTCAACATTTCCAATCCTGTCAGGCCGTTTTTATCGCGTTTGATGGATTTATTCCTACCCCTGAGTCAAACCCGAGACCCCTTCCATCAACCCATTCAAACCAAAAAGTGACAAGAACTTTTCGCCCTTGTCACTTCTCGAATGTCTTGGATCAACCAAAAACTCGATCAAATCCTCATTCCGATCGCTTTAGGCCAGTCGCTGAATCTGTCCCTGAAGCTGTCTTGTCACTGGCTTTAGGTGCCGAGGGTGGAACAGGAAAGTCGATGTCGATGTAGCCAATCATCATCTCTTCCCAAGTCTGCTCACCCCAGCGGACTTGCTTCGATGGATCCGGATTCGCCCTGTTCTTGACGGAATTGTCGAACGTGGCATCGCACTTCATCATCGTTCCAGGCTTCAGAATCAAGGGCTTTTGGAGCGTGTAATAGCTCTGCCAGCCAAAGTCGTAAGCTGGGACACTCAAAAGCACTTCCGGCTTCTGGTCAGGCACTTCCAAGGTATATTTGAACGACTTCCCACGCAGGTGCATGTGCGGCATGAAGGCCAGCAGTCGCACCTCGTTCTTGAACTTCTGCTCCGAATGCACAGGATGGGCATCGGCATTCGCAGGAATCATCAGCCCAGGGTTCGCAATGCCCACTGTCAAAGCTTCGCGCTCTGGTGGTTTTTTGGCCAGAATCAGACCCACTTTGGATCGATCTTTCGTCTGCTTACCGTTCGGAGTGTAGTGCATCTGGAACACCAGATTGCTCCCCGCCGGAATCCGCTTGGCTGTGCCCAATGGATACACTGAAGGCATGTCACCTGGAGCGTAACCACAGAGGTGGCCACGACCTTCGCCAATCGTACGGCCCCGGTTCGCACCCGGTGGAACGGCATAAACAATGATGTGGTGAACCACTCCAGGATCCTCAGGACGAGCCTCGGCCGCCTGAATCCACATGTCTTCATTAAAATTTGTCGGTACCGTCAAGTGGTAGTAAGGAACCGTCCCCTGAGCTGGAATCGGATTCGATTCAGGCAGTTCAAAGACCAGATCAGGCTGGCCAATCGTCCATCCCTCAGTCCATTTTTTCGCGGCTGGAACCTTGGCAGGATCGCCCAGCGGTGAACCTTGCTCGACCCATGCCAGAATCGTCGCCCTGTCTTTGGCAGATAGGTGGCGATCGTTCGCAAAATGGCCAAATCGTGGGTCAGCATGCCACGGAGGCATCCGCCGGTCGTCCACCACTTCGCCGATCATGGCCGACTTTTTTCGCACATCATCATAAGTTGTCAACGAGAAGCCGCCGACCTGGCCTGGCCTGTGGCAGTTCTGGCACTTGTTCTGAATGATTGAGGCCACATGCTCAGCGTAATTCACCTGACCGACTTCCGGAGCAGGTTCGTTTTTGTCGTAAAACTCTGCAATCTCGTCGGAGACACCTCGAACTCGCTCAAGCCCATCGAGCTTCGATGGTTCCGGAGCCACTTTCGTCAGCTTGCAGCCCGCCACTTCCGTCCCCTTGGACGAAATCTTGTTAAGCTGCTTTTCGACAACGGCATCGAGAGCGTCTTTCAGGTAATTGTGTTCAGGCTTCTCGCGAGTGGTTTTGTAGCCATATTGATCGTCGATGGCTCCACGATAGCGAATCTGGGCCATCCCATCCGCCACAATCACTTCATTGGTACGGTCGACCAGCAAAGCGTCTGCAATCACGTTGCGTTTGTCGTGTAGAATCTGGAAGCTGAGCTTGTTCTCAACCGCCCATTTTTTCAGATCTTCCGGCGAATCTCCACTGTTGGACGCCAGTCCAAAGAATTTGATCCCCTTGGAGTCATATTCCTTGGCAATCTCGTTCAGCCTTGGCAAATATTTTTCGCCAATCGGGCAGCCTGGTGAGACGAAGACAAGTACCACGCCGGTCGTCTTTTTGATGTTCAAAATTCCGCCCAGACCGCGGTTGCCCATGGCCAGCCCGTAGAGCCAGACTTCTTTGCCAGTCTGGACATCATTCAGACGAAAATCGCCGATCCGCTTGCCGACCAATCGGTCGAGCGGTAATTCCGACTTCGTTTCAGATGGTTCGGCAGCGTTCGCGGAAACGGCCGTAGACGCTGGTATCATAAGACCTAGCATCAATAAGAGCATGCAAAGCAATCTGGCCGACATGGGCAATACTCCATCGAAGTGTTTTGCTGCAAGTCTTCTGATGGATCAAGAATGGGCGAGGGTCTCAATCTCAAAACGCTTGCGTGTAAGTTATGGATTAGTATAGTTGATCCTGTGTGTTTCGAATAGGTTTCGGGTGAATATTCCATGAATATTCTCCCGGTTCAGACATGACTTTCCAGCCATCTTTTACAGCCTTTTTCAGCCTTTGTTTAACCTCTTTATCTAACGCTCTTTATCAAATTCTCTACACTTGTGATGGAGAATTATGATATGATGGGAGTGTGTCGCCGAGGGTTCGAACTGGATCATACGGATGACTTGAATATCAAGACGGGTGAGGAATGTCCAAGGCGCCAGACGACTTCAAGGTCTTGGTCTGCGTTCCTGACTGCGTCGGTGAAGGTGCCTCGGCGTCGATCCGTGTGGGCTTGTGGCATTGTGCCCAAGGCCGGAAGGTGCGTGAGGGCCAGCGACTGGTTGAGCTATCAATCGGGCCGATGGTCTATTTGGTGCACGCGCCCTGCGACGGCCGACTCATCAAACGCTTTGCAGATGAAGATGACCTGGTCTCGGCCGGGTCCATTCTGGGGGTTATCAGTACGGATGGACACGACTCCAGGCCGGAGTCTTAATGAGCCAGGCTCCAATCCCGGATCTCCCCGTCCGGTGGGTCCGCATAATCACGCGCCTCAGGGCATGGTCGCCGTTCTCGAACTTTCGGCTGGCGTGATTCCATATCGAGTTGATACGTCCGGCCAATTCCACTATCTTGCCCTTCACTCCGCAACCGTGCGCAACCCTCGCGCCCGCTGGGAGTT
>CAMBZY010000056.1 GCA_945872325.1 Candidatus Kuenenia stuttgartensis
CCCCAATCGCCCACTTTGGCGGCTGCATGGCAGACGTAATCGACATCTTCACATGCGAATCGGCAGGCGATTGGGTCGGTCAGATTTCCATGAACTTTGGTGACACCCAGTAGGTCAAGAAACGGAGTTGGCCGTTCGCTTCGCAAAATCACACGAACATCAGCACCACTGGCAAGCCATTGTTCGACAATATGACTGCCGAGTAACCCGGATGCGCCCGTCACCAGAACTTTGATTTTAGGCTGGCCTGGAACGTGATTTTCGATGTTCATGGAAGCGGTCAATGGGTCATCAGGCATTCTGGGATCTTTGACTATGAGAGTTTGTAATATATCATGATCGCGGGTTTTAAGCGAATCCAGAAATCCCATGGGGCACAAATCCAGCCGCAAGGCAATATCTCACGGTTGAACCAACCCTCTGATTGTAAAAATTTGGAGATTTATTTTAGGCCATGTCTCCTGATGACCTGCATTACATATGGTCTATTTGAACATTACGAATCGCCGGTGGCCCGGAAAGTACGGATTTCAGATCTTGATCTCGAACAAAATTCGTATTCCATTCGAAAGAGTTCTGGGATAGATGACCGCTTCGGAATTGTTTTCCGATCCGGGCCACGAATTCAGGACGTTTACAGAATCTTGAAAAAAATTTTGAGAATTTTCGGGAAGTTCGACGGAACATCTGTCCTTAGGGTTGAGTCAGATGCAGTTGTGTGGTCCAGATGGTCTCTTTGGTGAGATCAGAAACGACCTCAGCTCACTCAAGAACCAAATAGGCCGACGCGCCTTTATCACGATCAGGTGAATCATGGCTGAAGAAACTCTCGATCCATCACTGATCGAACAGACCAAAAATCAGATTCGACGCTTGGTCGGCGAAATCGCCGAATTGGCTGAAGCCGACATTCAGCCCCAGGAATTCGGCGTTGAATTCATGAACCGCGTGGTCGCCGCTGTGGCCGCTTCCGGCGGAGCTCTCTGGATGATGGACCCTCGCGGTGGTCTGCGGATGCAGCACCAGCTCGAGTTTCGCCAGACAGGTCTGCTCGATGGACGGGTGAAAACGGCCCCTCACGATGCCCTTCTGGGTGTCATGATGCAAACCAACGAGCCCCAAATCATTCCCTCAGGAGCAGTTGTGGAAGGGATGCCAAACGCCGGCAACCCCACCCAGTTCACCCTGATCCTGGCCCCGATCGTGGTTGACAAGCAGAATGTCGGCCTGATCGAAATCTTGATGGATCCGAACCGGAAAGCCGTCCAGCAGAAAAGCACACTCCGGTTTATCGCTGACCTGGCCGACCTGGCCACTCAGTACCTGAAGAATCGCCAGATGCGGCAAGTCATGTCGCAGCAACGGCTTTGGAATCAGCTTGAAGGCTTTACGCACGCTATTCACGGCTCGCTCGGCCTGACCGAAACCGCACTCGCCGTCGCCAATGAAGGCAAACGCCTAATCGGCTGCGACCGCGTCAGTGTGGCTGTCAAAATCGGCGGCCGCCCATTGGTCGAAGCCATTAGCGGACAAGAAGTTGTCGAACGCCGATCGAACCTCGTCAGAGAACTCTCCCGGCTATGTAAAGTGGTGGTCGCCTCAGGTGAAGATCTTGTCTATACAGGCGACACCGAAAATCTTCCCCCCGACATCCGCGACGCCCTCGAACTTTACATCGACGAATCCGGCTCTAAAGCCCTGTTCGTCACACTCTTGCACAAACCCATCACCACCTTTGACAAAGAAGGCGTGAAGGCCCCTGACCGAGTACCGTTCGGGTGCGTAGTGGCTGAGCAAATCGGCGACGAAATGCCGATGACCGACGCTCAGGCCCGCTCTGAAGTGGTCGCACGACACGCTTCAACCGCTCTCTGGAATGCTCAGACACACGACAAGATTTTCATGCGAAGCCTGCTGACCACCATCGGTGGCCCATCACGCTGGTTCCGTGGTCGAAATCTTGCCAAAATTCTTGCCGGTCTGGCTGTCGTCCTGACTGCCATTCTGGCCCTGACCTTTGTTCCATGGCGTTTGACGATTCCTGGCAAGGGCTCGCTCCTCCCAGCTGTCCGCTACTCCACCTTTGCCCCGGTGGCTCAGGGTGCAGTGGTCTCGAAGGTTCTGGTGGATCACGGTGCCCTGGTTAAGAAGGGCGATCCCGTCATGGAACTTTTCAGCCCAGACCTCGACAAGGAACACAAGCGACTGGTGGCCGAAATGAACGCCGCCAACACACAGATGTTGAACCTGCGTAAACAGTTCGACGTTGCCACGACGAAACCTCAGGAACGGGACCAGATCAAGGCCCAGTTGAGCGAAGCCCAGATCAAGTACCGGTCTGCCCAGGAGCAGCTCGACATTATCAACGAACAACTCAAGACCCTGATTCTGACCGCTCCATGTAACGGTATTGTAACGACTTGGGAAGTGGAAAAGAACTTCATGAGACGTCCGGTGGAAGTCGGTCAGGAGTTGATCCAGATCGCAGACACCTCTGGCGAATGGGTTCTTGAAGTGGAAGTTCCTGATAGCGAAATGGGCCCGATTCTGACAGCCGCTGACAGGCTCAAACGCGATATCACATCGGGTTCTGTCCCTCCTGAAACTCGTCTGGGCGCTTACTTTGTGACGATGACCGACCCGGAACACCGGTACAAGGGCAACGTCAAGCGGATCAGCGCCAAGGCTGAATCGTCAGAACAGCAACACGTGGTCAAGGTGACAGTGGCGTTCCCTGAAGATGTCCGCGTGGACTTTCTGCGACGTAACCGCGAAATGCGACCAGGTTCCGAAGTTCGGGCCCGGGTTGAATGCGGTAGCGCCAGCCTGGCCTATGTTCTGTTCCGCGACCTTTACCAGGTCTTCTACCAGACAATCATGTTCCGCTGGCCGTTCATGAAGGCCTGATTTTCAGCCACCTTCTCTCAGCCACAAACTCTTTCACAGCAACTGATATCAGCTCCAGTACAAAACAGATATTTAGGAGTCGGCACTGATGATCTCAAAAAAATGGCTATGCCTGGTACTGACAACGGCCTTCATGACAACAGGCCTTCTGGCAACAGCTCAGCAGCAACAAACCAGAGGCCGGTCTGCCCGTGAGACGGCCCGGGTTGAAGGCGATTCGCTGATCATTATCGGCAACATCGACTGGCTCCAGAAGTCGGACGTGGTGGCCCTTCGTGAAGGCGTACTGAAGAAGCTCGAACTTCGCGAAGGCATGAGGGTCAAAAAAGGTGGCCAGATTGGCCAGCTTCACGACGAAATTGCACGACTCTCCGCCGCCAAGGCAAAAATCACCGCCGAGAGCAAGGGTAATCTCGAACGGGCCAAGGCATCACAACTCCTTGCTACATCAGTCATTGCCCGTGACATGAACCTGATCCGCAAGAATGCCATTCCGACCGAAGAAGTGGAAAAGCACAAGGCCGAATTGCTTGTGGCAGACGCCGAAATCCTCCGAGCCCAGGAAGAAATCAAAATCAACAGGGCCGAGTACGACCTGGCCAACCGGATGGTAGAAGAACACACCATCACTGCTCCGTTCGACGGGATCATCATCAACGTGATGAAGCGTGAACAGGAGTCGGTTCGTGGAGGCGAGCCTGTTGTGACTCTGGCCAACCCTGAGCTTTATCGGGTGACCACGTTCATTCCTGTGGACTTCGCATTTCGTGTGAAAGTCGGTCAGGAAGTGCTGGTTCGTGCGTTTGTGGCCGATGTGGAGCTGCCGGTCGAGAAAATCGTCTATCGCGGCAAGGTGAGTTTTGTGGACCACGAAATTCAGGCTGTTGCAGAATCAGCAACCCGGGTTTATGTGGATGTCCCCAACGTCGACGGCATTCTTCGTCCCGGCCTTCAGGCAGAAATGACCATCCGCCTGACCGACCCGCAGGTTAACGCCGTCAACCCTGTCTCAGACAGAAGCGTTGCCCGCTGATCTGATTTTCTCGTGTGGATGTGAACTCTCAGGATCCATTGGTCGTAAAGTACGGATCTCCATACCGATTGATTTCGCCTGAATGAAGGAAACTCCGACGTGGCCAGTGCTCCAACCATCACACCGAACATGCCAATGGGTCAGGCCGGCGAAACCCTGAGGGTTCGTCTCAGGCCCGACCTGGTGGTTCGTCCTCAATTTTATGAGGGCATGACCCACTATGTCGTCAAAGACCCCATCGGCCTGAAATATTACCGGTTCAAGGCTGAAGAGTATTTCCTGCTCCAGCAACTCGACGGCAAGTCCACCCTGCTGGAGGTCAAAAAGGCGTTCGAACGCAAGTATCGGCCGCAGACCATCACCGTGGATGACCTGGTCCGGTTCTGCTCCCAGCTTCACGAAGCCGGCGTGGCTCAGATCGATACTCCGGAACAAACCGAAGTCTTCGTCAAACGTCGCCGGAAGAAGATTTGGAAGAAGGTCCGGGGGGCTGCCGCCAACATCCTTTACATCAAGATTCCGATCATCGATCCGGAACGCTTGCTAACATGGATGTACCCCTACTTCAAGTGGATCTATACACGAACATTCGTCGTCCTGAGCTGCCTGCTGATGCTTTCAGCACTGACGATGGTGATCAGTAACTTCACGGAAGTCAAAGAGCGACTGCCCGACTTTCAGTCGTTCTTCAACTGGCGAACCATTGTCTACTTCTGGTGCAGTCTTGCAATCGTCAAGATCATCCACGAATTCGGACACGGGCTCACCGCAAAACACTTCGGCGGTGAAGTCCACGAAATGGGTGCTTTGCTCCTATGTCTCACGCCTGCCTTGTATTGCGATGTGACTGATAGCTGGCTGCTGCCCAACAAGTGGCACAGAATCTGGATCTCAGCGGCTGGAATTTATGTCGAATGCGTGCTGGCCTCACTCGCCACATTCGCCTGGTTCTACAGCAACCCTGGGCTTTTCAATAGCCTGATGATGGCGACCATGTTCCTCTGTTCCATGAACACGATCATGTTCAATGCCAACCCTCTCATGCGTTATGACGGCTATTATGTGCTGGCTGACTACCTCGAAATCCCCAACCTAAGGGTCAAAGCCAACCAGTTCTTCAGCTATGCGTTTCAAGAAAAAGTCCTCGGCCTGGAAGTGCCTGTGCAATCATACATGCCCCGGACACGCCGCTGGCTGTTCCTGGCATATGCGATTACCAGCTTCCTGTATCGCTGGTTTGTCACGCTCTCGATCCTCTTCTTCCTGAACCGATTGATGAAGCCTTACAAGGTTTATTCCATCGGCATCTTCTTCGCCATGTGGGGTATGATTCCACTGGTCATCATGCCTGTCTATCAGATCGTCAAGTTTGTCCGTACACCGGGAAGGTTGCGTAAAGTGAAAAAAGTTCGAGCCACTGCCTTCGCCGTATCCACTGTGGCGCTGATCACGGCGATTCTGATGATCCCCACCCCTTTGCGTATCAAAGGCACTCTGGTCATTGCACCTGAAGCCCCATCGAGAATTTATGCCAATACGGCAGGCCGATTGGTCACATTGGCCGTTCGCGATGGCGATATGGTCAAAAAGGGCGACCTGATTGCCCAGCTCTCAAACCTCGATAAGCAGAGGGAGCGAGCTTCCATGCAGGAAGAGCTCGAGTTGAATCGCGTGAAAGCCGCTTACTTCAGCCGATCAAAAGATCTCGAAGGACGCCGCCTGGCACGCCAGCACTCCACTCTGGCTGACGAGCTGGAACCTGTTGTGGCCCGAATCAACGACCAGATCTCCCATCTTTACCTCGTGGCTGATCGCGATGGTCAGGTGATTGGTGTGCCAAAGCGTGAAACAACCGGCTCGTGGGTTCGCCCTGACAAAGCTTTCTGCGAAATTGCGAACCCCAAGAAGCTTCAGGCCCAAGTGATTATTGACCAAGGCGATGTCGACCTGCTCCAGACCGGTAGCAAAGCCTGGGTCAAGATTTACGGCCTGAGCGAGCGAACGTACCGCACCGAAATCGCGGAAATTGCGTCCCGTAACCGTGACGAAATCCCGGCTGAACTCTCGAACGTGGGCGGTGGTGAAATTGCGGCGGAACAGGACAAAAAGACCGGCAAAATCAAGTCCGTCTCAGCCGTCTTCGAACTGCTCCTTCCACTCGACAATGAAGATCTTTCGCTACACGTCGGCCAGCGAGGCTTTGCCAAGATCGACGGTGGCACCTCCACTCTGGCCTGGTTCATCTGGCGAACACTCTCCAAGACGTTCCACTTTGCACTATAAACAATTGCACTGAAATCAGTTAAGTCGATATTGCGAAACGTCCGCCAGACAGTTTGTCCGGCGGCCGTTTTGGTATTTTCAGTAGATCAGAAGCCTCATCCGTCTCAACGTGGAGGCTGTTCAGGGTCCACTGGTCGTCCGTCGTTGTCTTTTGATCTGGCAATTGGTTGGGCAGGCACACCAACCACCGTGGTATCAGGCGGAACAGGACGGGCGGGGGTAACAACTGCCCCAGCACCGACTTTCGAACGGTCACCAATGGAAGTTGGAGCCACCAGAACGCTACCCGCTCCGATGGTGACCTGATCGCCGATTTTGGTCTGCTGCTTGTGGCGTCCATCAAAATTGGCCGTGATGGCACCGGCCCCGACAGTCACCCGCTTGCCCACTTCAGTGTCGCCCAGATAAGCCAGATGCCGCACCAGGGTGCCTTCGCCGATACCGCTGCGAACGATGTCCACAAAGGCCCCGATTTCCACACCGTCGGCCAGAACCGTACCATGCCGAATCAAGGCAAAAGGCCCGATCCGGCAGTTCTTGCCGACAGTCACTTCGCCATCGACCACCGAGAACGGATAAATCACCGTATCAGCACCGATCTTGGCCCTACTGTCTACATAAGTGCTTTTAGGATCAAATATTGTAACTCCATCGTCCATGAGCTTGTCGAGAATCCGACGGCTCATGATCGCATGAGCCTCAGCCAGGTGCTGCCTCGTATTGATCCCCAGAATGTCATCTGGCTCGAGTGTGACGATCGCCTGAACCTCGTGGCCCTTCTTCTGAAGGATCTCAGGGGCGTCGGTCAGATAAAACTCGCCTTGGGCGTTGGACGGAATGACTTCCTCAAGCGACTCCCAAAGTAAAGGAGCCATAAAGACATAGCAGCTTGGATTGACTTCCGTAATGGCCGCCTGCTCGGGCGTACAGTCCTTCTGCTCAATGATACGCAGAAAGGCGCCGGTGGTGTCGCGCAGGATGCGACCGTAGCCAGTCGGGTCTGGCACAATCGAAGTGCCCATCAAACAAGCCACTTGCGATGACTTCTGCTTCTCCAGAAGTTCCGCCAGGGGGCCGCTTCTGAGACAAGGCTCATCGCCCACCAGAATCATCACAGGACCATCGTAACCACTCAAAACGGCCTTGGCCGATTTCACGGCATCGCCTGTGCCCAGTTGACGTTCCTGAGTGGCGAAATGAACGTTGGGAGTCCCAGCAAGACTCGCTCTGACGTGCTCAGCCCCCTGCCCCACAATAACGACCACATCGCTCACGCCGGCTCCGAACGCGGCGTTGACTACGTGGCGGATCATCGACTGGCCACACACTTCATGCAGCACCTTGGGCTTGTCGGATTTCATCCGCTTGCCTTGTCCAGCCGCCAGAATGACTGCTACAGGACCTATCATAATACGGGTACTCCTTCAGGAATTTGTGACGAAATCCGTTCCGTTCTGGTTCGTCGCATCTAGTTTATCTGATTGTTATGATCGGCAATTCTCAACCTTTTTCATACGCCCAAAATACGCTTGATGCCAATAAAGGTCAAATTCAGTTAAGTTTGGGAACCCCAAATGGACCTTTTTATGGAGTCTTCATTTTCTCATCGATTCTGAAAACGGCAGTCTGGGCAGTTTGGTCAAATGGATTTTTCGCAATAATCAACGATTGCCATGCTCGGGCCTCTGCCAGCCTATCCGCAGACTCACAGGTGCTTCCCAGAGTTCTCCAGGTTTCAACTCCACTTGATTCAATCGTCTTCTCAAGCTGCAAAAGCATGTTGTTTAACTTATCAATCTGCCCTGCCTTTTGAAGATAGATTTTGCCTTTTTTCTGGTCACCAGCTTGGATTAGTGCCTGGCCAAGATTGGCGATAACTTCCCTCTTGCCGGATTCGAACTCCTCTGATAACTCAAAAAACTTCAGAGCCGATTTCGTATCGCCATTTGACATCGCCAGCCGACCTCGTAATGTGGCCACATTGGGCTCATTCAAAGGAATCTTCTCAAGCGACTTCTGCACCTGTTCCAGATCCTGCTGGTCAAGAAGAAGCTCTAGACGCTTCGCCAGAAGCTCAATCCGATCCACCGGCGACTGCTCCAACATTAACATGGCCTGATCGGTATGGCCTTGTCGTCGCAAGACTTCAGCCAGTGCAATTCGCGACCAATAATCCTCTGCATCAACTCCTATGGCTCTCTCTAAAATCGGGATGTGCTCTTCCGGATGCCACCAGGCGAGGTCTCGCACCATACACCAGACCCAAATCTCTTTGGCCTTGAGAGTGGTCAGTCGGTTCAGCTTTCGAAACTGGTCGTGCAACACGGACCTTCTCAGTTGCATTCCATAAACGTAAACCAGCTCACGCCGTGCTTCCACCGAGTTTTCATCAATCCTGAGCGTTTCCTGAAGCCAGTTTTCAGCCTTCCTGAAACGCATTCGGGAACGCTCCAATTGACCGCACCTCAGCCGAGCCCAGCCCGCTAGCGGATGATCATCAGGAATGACTGAAAGATTATCTATCGCTTGATCCACACGCCCTTTGGCAATATCAACCCGTGCTTGAAGGCCGTGGTCCAGAACTGTAGGTAGACGCGATTTTCGGAGACGCTGCATGACCGATTCCGCTTGATCGAACTGCTCTGCCTCTACCAATGCCAAAGCCTGCTCATAAATCAGTTCAGGATCCTCAGCAAATCGAGACGTCCTGCTTAATAGCAAAGCCAAGGCCAAACCTAAGCAAGCCAGGCAAATCAAGGACGTTTGCTGCCTGTTCCGATTCATCTATAACTTCCATTTCAAACGATGTTTATGTCGGACTCAGTACTGAATCACTCTGTCATTCAATCTGAAAAGAAGCAAAACGGAGCCGATATTGGCCCCGTTTCTGCTTGGATTATTAATATTTGAGCGATGATTATCGATCAATATGAGTCTGCACTCAATATTTCGCCACCATCTCTTGTGCCCAATGCAACCCAAATCTGGCGGCTGATCGAGTTCTTCACAAACTTCACAGAGCCATCTCCCATACACACATTCACGCCTCCTGGATGCAAGCTGGTTGCGTTGGTCATGGAGGTGTTATCTGCACCACATCCAGCACAACCCACCCGGCATGATCCCCAGGGCTTCTCGTTTGGTGTCAGAATTGTGCTGAACATCGTCCAGCCGCTCACACCCATACTCCAGCGAGCTCCCACAGCGTTCGGATAGTCGCCACCGGCAGCTGTTCCAGCCCTCCATTTGGTATCACAGGCATTGATCAAGGCCATGGTGCCAGCTGTTGCCGTCTGATCCACGAAAGCATGGTAATATCGACTTCCGCTGACATTAACCATGCCTGTTCGGCGCGTCACCTTTTGAGACCCGCCCGGACTGACCAGAACTTCAGAGAAAGCGATGGTGTTCGAAGAGCCATCCGTACAATCCCTGATCCCGAACGAATAGGTGTAGCCAAAAAGCCCTGGCGACCCCTTTCCACCATTAGGTTTGCCGGTTGTACCATCAATCGAAGCCATACCTTCAGCTTGAGTGTTTGGACCCACGCTGGCAAAGTAACTATTGGTATTTGACTTGCCAGCTTCATTGTCTGAAGGGCAAAGGTACTGACTGACCACGGTATTGAAAACGGTCAGGTTCGCAGCATACCCGAGGGGGGTTCGGCCGGAGTGCCAAACGGCCAAATTAAAATTGGCAGCATTGTACAGTGGTACTTGCTCTGTGAAGCCGAGTAACAAAGCCTGAGCGGACCAGTCATTCCAGTGCAGATAAGTATTTGGCAGTGCACTGATCGTCACGGATGCCCCGTGAGGGAAACTTTCGTGAGTTGAATGGTAGTTGTGCAGCGCCAGCCCAATTTGCTTCAGGTTGTTCACGCACTGGGTACGCCGAGCAGCTTCACGGGCTGATTGGACGGCAGGTAAAAGAAGTGATATGAGTACCGCGATAATCGCGATTACCACTAATAATTCAATCAGAGTAAAGCCACGCTTTTTCCACTTGATCTGAGTCATGCGATTCTCCTTACGGTCGTTAGAGAATGGATCGAAAACCCTGTTGGTGAATATCTTAGGAACGGTTTATCTCTTTGGGGGGAGATCTCATGTGCAATAGTCTGCACGTAGTTTATTTGGCAGAAGTTTTCTTCTGCTTGGACTGCTCTGAAATATAGGCATCTGAGGCTTCCGCCTGCCGTTTCATCTCGTCCGTGACTTCAACTGTTTTTGGTGCCTGACTCCCACCACCGCCACATCCCACCATCCCAAAAATGGGAACAGAGGTGTAAATCAGTACAAGCATGCGCCGACGGTCAAGCATGGTACGAATACCTTTGACAAAGAGGGGTTAAACAGGTTTTGATACGATGAGGATTGAGGATTTAGTCTGTGGTTAGACTAAACTTATCTTTAAAATACTCAAAACCCTCAAGATTGGTCAAGCACAAAAACATTTTGTATTTGACAAATCGCTTCACATTTCGTGAAACTAGCTTTTCTATGCGAATGGGACCTTTAAAAGTCATTCGTGAATCGCCCGCCCAGTTTCAAACGCTGCTACGATAAAACAGGAGTGGATCATGTCGTTACGGATTTCTATGACTCTTCTTGGACTAAGCCTCCTCGCTGTAAACTCAGCCTGCGCGCAAGAGTCAAAAGCCAACTCTCTGCCAAAAATCGAAGCCAAACTGGCTTACCCGAACTTGAAATTCAAAAGGCCTGTGGCATACGCCTGGCCCAAAGACGGCTC
>CAMBZY010000057.1 GCA_945872325.1 Candidatus Kuenenia stuttgartensis
TCAGAGACATAAAACGCGGCTTTGGGGCCACCATTCAAGGCCTCAACCCATCCCAGAATCATCCGATCGCCAGCCATGATCAGACGCGGTAGAATATGGGTCGAAAAAGTCATCGGCGCACGTGCCGGCTTCGATTTTTCTTCAGTTGGTTTTACAGAATCCGCAATCGAGTTGCCTCCACCTGAAACGTAAGCGTAAACGGGCACTTCACGCCAGGGTTTTGGAGAGTCAAAATTGCGTCCTCCGTCAGTCGATCTGGTGATCCAGAGAGTCCGACTTGTATTCCCAGAATCAGGCTTCGTCGTAGAGGCCCAGGCCACGACCACAGCGTTATTTTTCGTGTCGGCGACGATTGATGGATATTCACGATCCAATGGGGTATCGGCTGGTGTCAGCGGGAATCGAATTTCTTTCATGCTGCTGGACTCTGCTGAAGGTGCTGATTGGGCACCCTGAGGAGGTGTCAACACCACTGTAGAGCGTGCTCCCATGAACCATTGGGCCACAAGAAAACCACAGATCATGGAGAATGCCGCGAGTGTGTATGTCGATTTATTCATGATTTCAGAAATATCCTGTTTTGGATCCGAAATGGTGGTTGTGGCTGATTGAACTGGAAGGCTTTAAACGACAATTCAGGCAGATCCTCAGTAGGTGTCTGCCGACAAAACTTCTCCACCATTTCGGGTCGCCAGTGATCTCCACGTAGCAATTGCAATCGAATCTTTGATAAATCGTACAGATCCATCGCAGAGTGCAATATTAATACCGCCGGGATGTGCGCTACGGGCGGCGGTGATCGCTTTGGCACGGCCAGGATTGGTACAATCCGGACTTTTGCTATTCGGCGTGTAATAGTGATTATAAGTGGCCAAAACAAATGAGCCACGAAACCACTCCCGACCACGATCGCCCACCCACGAAGTACTGGCATTGCAATTAGCTTCGGTGGTATCAGTTGCCGAAGTTCCAATGGATGCAATATGAGTTCTTACATTAATTTTTGAAAGCGGGATGCCCGTGAGATCCTGACCGTTGCCTTTCAGGGTTTCAGACATGGCGACAGTGTTTGAGAGGCCGTCGGAAATCTCGGTAAAACGAATGCTGACCCGGTCATAGAAAATTCCATCTGGTAGGCGAGGTCCTGCATCAATTTTAAAACTTCCGCCGTTAAAGGTTCCAGTACCGGCATTTCCCACGAAATTTGTGGAGCCATATTGAGGTACAATCCTGTCAGATTTCGGGTCGCTGGGGCATAGAAAACTCGAAGGCTGGGCAGAAACTCCCGTGATATTCGAGTCGCCCGAGACACCTGCGGTTGTAAAAGGCGGGAAGATAAAATTGATCGAATTATACATCGCATTCTGCTCCATATAGGGCAGTAATTGAGCGAGGCTTGACCAAAGGTGAGGATAACTGGTACGGCCAGGCGGCAGCAGTGCGTTTGCATTTTCGTAGGTATGCAACGAAAGACTGATTTGCTTGAGATTGTTCGTACACTGGATGCGTCTGGCAGCCTCGCGAGCCGATTGCACAGCGGGCAAAAGCAACGATATCAAGACGGCGATGATTGCAATCACGACCAATAATTCGATCAAAGTGAAAGCTTTACGCGAACGCGAATTGGATTTCTGATTCATGGATGAAAGGCGGTTCATCGTGGAGTTCTTTCTGATAAACAGGATGATATGACAGGTTTGGAGTAGGATCAGGCTGAATAAGTTTGATCCACCACAGAGAATTTATGGTGAAGCTGCAAACTTGTGAAACCAAATCACATGGCAAGCCATATGAGTCTTGAGGTTTCCACAACGCGACTGATCCAGTTGTTTTTTTTAAATAAACAAAAGAGCAGGAGGGGGAGGATCGGGCGGAGCTTCAAAATAAGACTGAGGCCATGGGTTCATTAAGGCCAGAAATTTCGATTCGCCCTGATCACCGGTCCAATCAGGGATGATCGAGAGGCAGGCGTTTTGAGATGAGTGAGTTCCAGAAACGCCTGATTCTTGATTTCGAAACGGGACAGGCAAATTTCCAGAGGGTGACATCTGGCAGCCGCAATCGGATTTTGACCTGGTCCGTAATTCAGGCGGAATGTCGTTGTCTTGGGAAGACTGAGCTTCGACTGGCTTTCCAGCACAGCAACAACGGGTTTTGCAAGCCATTCCACAGGCACAGTTGTGGGTCGTATCGGTCAGATCAAAATTTTGGACCGAATGGTTCGATGTGGTGTTAACAGGACTAAGATGATCAGCCCTCTGAGCGAGAATCGAACCACCCAACAAACTGATCAGACAACACACAATCGATAGGAAAAGCGCCGTTTTTAACGGGCTTTTTGCACTATCATATGATGAGTGGAGACTGGGAGCGGTCATCTATTTGGGCGAACGATTGTCAGTGAATGCAGGATGGTACAGAGGGTCTATCTTTAAAGAAATTTACCATAAACCAAAGAAGAAATCACGCATATTATGAGAGACACAGTCCGGCATGTCAGGTGACGCGGACTACGTAAGTCGTTATCTGGGTTCAATAGATGCCTCCTCAGCGAATCGTTTCTACGAATCTCCGCCTGTATGGATTGTCGGAATTATGCCGAAGTTTCTGGTAGTGATGGCCGATAGTTAGGATATGGGCAGAATTCGAACAATGCTCTAAATGCAAGCAAGTGCCTGTGATTTTGGGACATAGGTGATTGTTGCAGAGAGAGTTTCGAATTCGGTCATGAACCATATAAATAGGACAAGGGCGAGTCACGTCCTGGGCAAGGAGACCAGCAAGATGAAGAATCAGAAGCGATGGATCGCGGCAGCCTTAGCGATGGGCGTCAGCTTTGGGTCAACAGGCCAGGCCTGGGCCGCTGGCGGACTGTTTGGGAATGGTGCTTCGAAAGCGTCACAGACTGGGCAGGTCACCAAGCCTGTTCAAAAGCCTGATCACACACATGATGATGTGCAGCAAACGGTTGCGAATGTTGGCGACCAGACTGCAGAAGGCACTGTGATCAGCGTGACTCCGGTTTACACTCCAGGCGAAGAGCCAGGTAAAGCGAGCTTTGATGGGACACGTGGCGATGCTCGTGCTCATCAAATGAATCCAGTGAATCAAGGCTTGGGCAGACCAGCACAAGTGACTTCCGAACCGTCCCCAATTGGTGTAGTTCAAACGAATTACAGCAATTCGGCTGGACGCCCTGGCCCGAACCCGAACATGCCAGTGGATGTGATGGCACACGGCCGTTCAGCTGGAGCTGGGATGGGTGGAATGCAACCAGGAATGATGCCTCCAGGCCAGATTCCGCAAGGGCCTACGCCGAACATGGGCATGAAGCCACCTCGACGTGGTTTGATGGGCTTGCTGCGACCGAAGAAGTCGGCCGCTCAGGATCCATTGGCTGTGTTTAACATGAGCGCCTCTGAGCGATCCATGCATGCCGCGATGCCAGTCGGCCCTCAGGCTGGCCGTGCACCAGTCTCAAGCCTGCCCCCATCAGCCGTATACGGCCAAAAACCAGGCCATTGATTCTGTAAACGATCAAGAGAACTGTGACGCAAGCCATGAAAGGGCAGGCCAAGTGCCTGCCCTTCTGGCATTTAGAAACAGTTGGGCATGCTTGATCCGGTTCATCGATTTAGACATCTGAGACTTAATCAAGTGATTTCAGATCGAGGTTAGTCTGGCGAAACGGTCGGCATGCAGATAAACTACGGTATAGTCAGACGAACGGTTGGTTCGCTTTGCGGGTTCCGAACTTCTGGAATCAAGCCACGAAACGGCGAACGAAAACGACAATTTTGAGGTGACGGACGTGAGCCAGCAGGGTCGAACACCAGTCAAAATCGCGGTTCATGGTGCCGCTGGCCGAATGGGCATTCGGATCATGCAACTCTTGCGTGAAGATGCTCGTACAGAGCTGGTTGCAGCACTTGACCGATCTGGCCACCCCTCCATGGGGCATGACGTTTCAGAGTTGATCGGACAGCCATCCACAGGCGTGGTTCTCTCCGATTCAGCTGACTGTCTGTCAGGCGTACAGGCTTTGATCGACTTCTCCGCACCGGGAGCGTCGCTGGCCATCGCTGAAATTTGTGCCAAACGAGGGATCCCGCTGGTCATCGGTACGACAGGGCTGGAGCCTGACCAAAAAGACACTTTGCAGGAACTTTCTGATTCCATCCCCCTGCTGGTTTCGCCAAACGTGAGCCGGGCTGTGAATGTTTTGATGGCTCTGGTTCGACAGGCGGCCCGACTTCTGCCTGATGCCGATGTCGAAATTATCGAACGTCACCATAAATTCAAAAAGGATGCCCCCAGCGGGACCGCCCTTCGACTGGCTGAAATTGTGGCCGGTCAGATTGGTGTCGGCCCTGAAGCGTTTGCCCATGGGCGGGAAGGGATTACAGGCGATCGGCCCAAGGGTCAGATTGGCTTGCATGCTCTGCGAACAGGCGATAATCCCGGCGAACATACCGTGGTGTTTGGCCTGATGGGCGAATGCGTGGAGCTTTCTCACAGAGCCTTGAATCGCGATGGTTTCGCTCGCGGCTCGATTGATTGTGCTGTGTGGCTGGCTGGGAGACCGCCCGGCTGGTATACCATGAACGATGTTCTTGGACTTTGATCTTAAGTCCGTGTCAGGCCCTCGATTTTAAACGGAAGGAAATGTGTGGCGATGGAAGATATTCCTCCAAACAGTTTTCCTCCTGATAATACAGGGCCTGTCGTAGGATCATCCGGATACCTTCGGCTATTTCTGGATGACGATCCTGCTCGGGCTGAAGCGTTTTTTGATAAATTTCCAGACGCGCACTGGGTTCAGACCTCTGTTGATTGTATTTCATCACTGGCCGAAAAAAGCTGGGATGAAATCCATCTGGATCACGACCTTGAGGGTGAGTGGTTTGTCGATTCCGAACGGGCCGACTGCGGTATGGAAGTGGTCAGATGGCTCACGGCCGAGCCTCGGACACACCTCATGGCCGCGAAATTCGTAGTCCATTCGCACAACCAGAATGCCGCCATGGTGATGGTCACACAACTGGGCCTGGCTGGATATTATGTCTTGGAACAGCCATTCGGAACTGCGCCTAAGGATCAGGCTGGCCCGGCAATGGATTTAATGCAGCCATTGGGCAATCAGGCGAAACCCGGTCGAGGCCAGTCAAAAGAACCTCTGAAGGATGAACCGGAAAAAGGTCCTGGACTTATCAAACGAATTTTGAGGTGGTTTGTACCTCCACCAAGTGTGGATAAGCCTTGGCAAAACGCCCCGGGATTGTCTGAAATGGGTGCCGAACGATCTGGCAAACGGTCGGGCAGGGGAACCTTTAATCAAGGAGTGGAAATCTTTGATCCGAATGGCTTGGACGGTGCTTTAGGTGTCGACGAAGATACGCCAGGTCCTTATGTCATGCCGATTCGCGAAGACGACACAGAGCCGTTTCGCACTGGAAGCCGCAGGCGGGCCCGCCGCAATTCTGACGATGAAACGATCGATCCTTAACCGATTTAATTAAAATTGATGACTCATACCGGATCCCGGGGTGATGGTACTGTGAAGGACATGACAAGAACTTATACGTGAAAAGGTTTGGAGGGTAGTACCCTCATTCCAAAAAACTTTGCAACTACTTTCAATCAAACAGGTTAAATCATTATTACGAAACGGATTTGTCTCGATAGCTGATGATTCGCCCCGGAAGCTTTGCCAGGATTGGGTTGGATTTATCCAGCCGGGCTAGCAAACCACACCATTTATGACATCCCCTACAAATTCCTGATTCTGATCTTTACGGATCAGTCGATTTGCGATATTCCAAGAGACCTACGGATGAACCAATCTGCGCATTGCACACATTCCGATGCGTAATGCAACACCAGGGCAAGGAGCGCCCACGGCGATGAATCAGCCTATTTCCAAGGAATCCAGCCCTGACAAGCTGATCCAGTTCGCCGCCTTTCTACGCCGACGCTCCATGCGCTGGCGCTTACTACGCCAGGGAATCGAGGCGATTGAAAACCGCGATCCACTGGTCTATCAATTTACAGCAGTTCTCTTCGTAATCCTGGCGATCGCCTTTTCCATCGCTCCCATCGTGAATTCGTCGATGGGCAGAATGAATAAGGATTACGACCTCTGGCAACGCACAGGGGCCATAGTCGCAAGCGGTGGAACGATTTATCCGACCGATCCCCACCGCCTGTTCCCTTTCATGTACCCTCCGGCAGCCGCAGTGATGATGGCTCCGATATCGGGCTTGCCCAAGCCAGTTTTCGTGGCAGCCATGGTGATCCTCCAGACAGTCGCCTGGGCATTTTGTATCTATGCCTCCGTCAAACTGGCAACTGGCAAATTTCGTAGGGCACATCCACTCCTTTATATGATGCCTTCGCTGTTCGTCATTCCGTTCGTCAGCGACATGTATCTGCTTGGACAGCCAGCAGTTCTGCTTCTAGCCCTGAGCCTGGGAGCTTTTCTGGCACTTCGCAGGCACAGGCCGTCACTGGCTGGTTTTCTGGTCGCGACAGCGACTGCCATGAAGGCTTATCCGATCATTTTGATTGGCTATTTTATCTACCGAAAAGAATCAAGAGCCACCATTGCAACCATCGCCAGTGTGGCGTTTTACTTGATGATCTTTCCGCTCTCCTATCGAACCGGCGAGCAATCACAGCAGGATTTGAAGCTGTGGGCTCGTGGAATGCTCTTCAAATATGACGACCGGTCCATCGGTCAGCGCCCGGATCGTGCCTTCAGCTTCAAGAACCAGTCGCTTCAGGCCACAGTCCACAGGCTCTCTAGACCCGTATTGGCAGACGGTGAGCGGGATCGCATTTGGACCGTCAACCTGACGAATCTGGACTTCAAAAAGTCGAATTACCTCATGCTGGCAAGCGTTCTGGGATTAGGCCTGTTCACGATGTGGTCGTGGTGGGGCAAAGGCCAGCCGGGTCACAGACTTCTGGATGCAGCCAATTGCGAGCAGTCCATGAGTCTATTGCTCACGGTCATGCTAGCTCCCTTGTCGTTCAACTATTCGTATGTCTGGCTGATATTTCCATTTACGTTTCTGATGTCTGTTCTGGTCGACCCGGAACGCACAAAAGAGCAGCGATCTTCAGCAGCTAGAACCATCGTTTTATCGGTAGGATTATTGTCACTGGCAATCATCTCTCCACGCATGTTTGCCGCGTATGGGAATATCTTCTTCGCAGGATTTGTAGTTTTCGTAGGACTTGGCCTCTGGGAACGACGCGGCACTTTTGTACAACAGAAGTCGCTCATACACGAAGAATTCAAACCTCACGTGATGAAATCCCGCCAGAAGAATCGACGGAATCGAGCAAGGGCCAACTGAGATTACGCTCATGGATCCGTGAAAAACAGTCCAACCCTTCAGCCTTTACGCTGAAGGGTTTTTTGTATCCCACGACTCATATTTCAAAAAAATGTGCCCGGTCGCGAAACTTTTTCTCAGGTTGGGTGTTTGATTAATTAGCGAATCGATTGTGTTCAGGCGAACATTTTATCCGTGAGTCACCAGACGAGCTTGAGGTCCCAGTGCCATGCCACTTTTCTGGTTTCGACCAACCCCCGATCATCTGTGGTTCACAACCGTTGCGTTGATTCTCTTGTCAGGGGTCTCTACGACTCAGGCTGCTGATCAGGCGAAAGCCAAGAAAAGTGACAAAAAGCCTGGCAATGCGACTGTCGACAAAACCACGGCCAAAGAGAAAAAGCAGCTTTCAAAAGTTCTTGAACAACAGGGTAAGTCCGAGGAATCCACTCGCGAAGCCTTGAACACGATCACTCCAGCCGATCGCCGGCAAGCTCTTCAAACGGTTCAGGCCATTCAGTCGTTCGTGAAAGCGGTTGAATCCGCCGAAAAAGCATCTGATTCCGGGACAGAGTCGATCGAAAAACTATTGGCTGACAGGCCAAAAAAGGCGGTTGAAAAACCAACGCTTTTGCCTGCTGATATCGACAAGTTGATGGAAGTCTCACTCGCTAAATCTGGCATTCAAGCGGCTTCAATTGCAGCCGATGGAACCTTCCTGCGCCGGGTATCACTCGATATGGTCGGGCTGATTCCGACACCGGAGCAAACAGCTCAGTTTGAGCAGTCCAAAGATCCTGAAAAACGCTTAAAGGTAATCCAAAAGCTGGTCGATTCGCCTGCTTTTGCAGCCAACTGGTCGAAATACTGGAGAGACGTGATCCGGTTCCGCGCCACCGAAACCCAGGCGAAGCGGTTCCAGCCTCTCGTTTTGGAAAACTACCTTCGCGAGAAATTTGCTAAAAACACGCCTTGGGACGAAATTGCCCGCGAGATGATCACCGCAACTGGCTCAAACGAAGAGAATCCGGCCGTCCTTTTGACCATGGCTCAGGAATCAAAGGCCGAAGAAACGGCTGGCGAAGTCTCGCGTGTTTTCATGGGTGTTCAAATCCAGTGTGCCCAATGCCACGACCACCCCACAGATAGCTGGAAACGTCAACAATTCCAAGAGTTTGCAGCCTACTTCTCAGGCGTTCGATCCGTGAACTTTTCAGGCAACCAAATTGCGGCTGGTCAGCGTGTATTCGGTGTCAGGGCTGCTGGGCAAGCGGCCCACAAAGTGGCCAATCCTAAAGATCCAAGCGACATGCAGCAATTCTCGCCAAAGTTTTTCCTGGGCGATAAATCAATTGACCTACCTGTCAATGCTCCAGTGGATGCTCGCCGCGCTGTGGCCGCCAGCTACATCGCCTCACAGGATAACCCCTGGTTTGCAAAGGCTTTCGTGAACCGGGTCTGGTACGCCTTGATGGGCGACACCTTCTATATGCCAGTGGACGATCTCGGGCCTGACCGAAAGGGCAAGAATCTCGAGGTTCTGGATGCGATCGCAGCAGCCTGGTCCAAATCCGGATACGATATCAAATGGCTTTATCAGACCATCGCAGCCACCCAAACCTACCAGCGTGACAGTCGTGCAGGCGACCCAAGTGCCTCCGAAGAATCAGCCGCTGGAGCCAACTGCCCGACCCGCTTGCGTGCAGACCAGATTTTGCAGAACCTCAGGCAAGTGACTGGCAAGCCGATTCTCGGGGTGAAGCCTCCGGAAAATGCTCGTCGTGCCCGTGCCGACATGGCTAAATCCAAGGCCGCCGGAGTGCCCGCTCCACTACAGGGGCCCGCTGGCCGAGCCATTTTGAAGGCCTATCAAACATTCGCGTTTGATCCATCCACACCTGACGACGATGTGGTGGGAACCATCCCTCAAGCACTCTTCCTGATGAACGCTCCGGATTTAAACAAAGCCGTTGAGGCCACTGATGGCTCGATTCTGAAGAAGATTCTGGCTGAATCCTCAAACAACGATTCAGCCGCTTTGAAAGCGCTTTATGAGCGAACTCTGGCCCGTTTGCCGAACTCTGATGAACAGAAAGTGGCTGCGGATTATATCAAAGAGGTCGGAAATCGAAATCAGGCGTTTGAGGATCTGTTCTGGAGCCTCTTGAACAGCGCAGAATTTCTCAGCCGTCGCTAATTCCTGTAAACACCTGACTGAAACCAAGCCCGTTTAATCCATAAACACCCACCAGAATCAGGATTTTGAAACGATGAACCGGACCAAAACCGTTGTAAATGTGCAGACGAATGGCCACGGCGTTGTGAGCCGTCGTGGTTTTGTGGGATCCATGGCCGCCAGTTTTGGCCTCTCTGGACTGGGCTGGACGGACTTGATGGCGGCATCGGCCGACGACTTGCGCAATCGTAAGATGTCGGTGATTGTTCTGTGGATGCAAGGTGGCCCAAGCCAGTTTGAAACGTTCGACCCCAAGCCAGGCCATCAAAACGGGATGGAGACGAAGGCGATTGACACAGCCGTCCCTGGAATCCAAATCGCTGAAGGTTGGGGGAAAACAGCTGCGATGATGAAAGACATCGCCGTCATCCGCAGCATGACCAGTAAGGAAGGCAATCACCAGAGAGCCACATATGCCCTCCACACAGGATATGTGCCGACTGGGACTGTGAAACACCCGAGCTTTGGCTCTCTGTGTGCCGCTGAACTGGGCGAAAAAGATTTCGACCTGCCTCAGATCGTAGCCGTGGGAGCCCAGCAAGTCGCTGGAGCAGGGGCTGGCTTTCTGGGTGTAGCTTACGAGCCATTTTCCGTTGAAAATCCCTTGGAAATGCCATCCAACTTGGTCGCTCCCGTGGACTCAAGCCGATTCAATCGCCGATTGGATGTTCTTGGTCGTCTGGAAAACGCCGGGTTCGCCAAAAACGCCGGTGCCGATCGTGTTCGCGAGCATCAAGCCCTTTACAAACAAACAGCTGGAATGGTGCTCTCGCCCAGAGTCAGAGCTTTTAACCTCGATGATGAGCCCTCCGAACTGCGCGACGCTTATGGTCGTAACCCGTTTGGTCAGGGCTGTCTGCTGGCCCGCCGTCTCGTGGAACAAGGCGTGACCTTTATCGAAGTCCGTTCCAACGGCTGGGACATGCACCGGGGCCTGAAAGAGACCATGTCGAAAAACGCCTCTCAGGTGGACCCCGGCTTTGCCACCCTGATTCAGGACTTGAAACAGCGAGGGATGCTTGAGACCACGCTTGTTGTTTGGATGGGCGAATTCGGGCGAACTCCAAAAATCAATCCCAACGGTGGCCGCGACCACTATCCCCGAGCTTTCAACGTGGCCGCCGCAGGTGGTGGAGTCAAGGGCGGTCAGGTGATCGGAAAAACCTCCGACGATGGATCGGAAGTCAAAGATTCGCCAGTTTCCATCCAAGACCTGCTTCGAACCTTTTGCAAAACCCTCAAAATCGATCCCGCCAAAGAGAACGTCAGCCCTCAGGGCCGCCCCCTCAAAATTGTCGACGGTGGGAAACTCGTCACCTCGCTTCTGGCGTAAATAAACCCCCTGATGGCTAAGGATCGGGCCGGAATAACCTCCCGTTTTCAAGCGAACCG
>CAMBZY010000058.1 GCA_945872325.1 Candidatus Kuenenia stuttgartensis
TGTTGTTTGATCGTGTTCTATCGTCGGCTGATTCGAAACAGGTAAAATGCGTCGTTCTTTAGATCAGTGAGTGGCACCACAATGGCTATGAATCAGAATACCGCATTTGAGACATCCACGTCGCATGGATCAGGTCCACGTCAATCCACTGTCGGCCAGCATTTTCTGAGAGATCTGGAGCGTCTGTGGACAGACCTGCTCCGCGTTTCGGCTGTCGTCGAAAACGCCCTCCGGCATTCGGTCGACGTTCTGGTCAACCATCGGACGGATCTTACCAACGGGATCATTGCCGACGAGCGTCTGATTGACCGCTGGGAAGTTCGGATCGAGGAAAAGTGCCTCACCATTCTGGCCTTGCACCAGCCGGTGGCAAGCGACCTGAGGCGCGTTGCGGCCGTCCTGAAGCTGAACAGCTTGATGGAGCGGCTCTCAGATCTGGCAAGCCACATTGCCGTAAGGGCTCGAAAGCTCGACGAATCCCAGATGGAGTCGTATCTGACTCCAGAGTTTGAAGAATTGGCCATCAGTTCGCTGGAATTGCTGACAGAGAGCCTCGACGCACTTTCCCGCTGCGACTCCATCGCCGCCCGCAATATCCTTGAAGGAATCAGGGCCACAAAAATCGAACGTTTGCGGAATATTGTACGCAAACAAATGAAGCAGTCGATTCGCGATAACATCGAGAATTTCGATACAGCCCTGCGCATTATCAACATCGCCCGCAACCTGAAACGGGTCGCTGAGCACTCGCAGGATATCGCCATCGAAGTGGTTTATTTGACAGAAGGCGTGATGCTCCGCCATCAAGCGGAACGTGATCGTGCTGCCGACGACGTCGATTGATTGAAGCTCCTCTGGAGCCCAATCGAAGTTTTTTGATGTCCATCGGACATAGCTGTTAGTAGAAAGCTCCTCTGGAGCCCCCATTTCGAATATCTCATGAACCGATCTGGCCCGAACTTTACAGTTCATCTGGCCTGAATTGGCCATACCTGATATCTTAACCTTTATACAACATCACTCAATTGTGTGCACAAGACTATTGGAAGCGATCAGAGCCCTATCATGGATGACCACAGTTCCGCCAGAATTCCATCCAAAAAAGCCGGAATTCAGCGATCAGCAGCGACAGCCCCAACTGTGACCAGCCTGAATATTGGTGATCCTGCACCGCAGATCACAATGGGGAAATGGCTGGTCGGCCCGCCCATCAAAGGGCTCCAGCCGGGGGTGATCCATGTGGTGGAATTCTGGGCCAGTTGGTGTGGCCCGTGTCAGCTTCTGATGCCGGAATTATCGAAATTACAGGCGGAATATCCTGAAATCATCGTCCTTAGCGTCTCCATTTGGGAGCCAGACCCGTTTAGCCCTGAAGAATTGATCCGCGAACTTGGCCCATCCATCAAGCATAGAGTTTGCCTCGACGGGCCCCGTAAGTCCCATCCCGACGATGCTTTGGAAAATACAGGCCGAATGGCGTTTGACTGGATGGTCGCCGCTGGGGAAAGTGCTGTCCCATCTGCATTTATCGTAGACACTCAGGGCCGGATCGCCTGGATTGGTCACCCGGCTGAGATTCCTCAGATTTTGCCTGACCTGATCGCCGGAAAAACCGTCTCGAATCAATCGGAACGTCTCCGCGAGAAGGCATTTGAGCGTTTGGAGCTCGATCCAACCGTTGCTGTGGATCCGACCCTTTTCGCCGATCTTTTCAGCCTTAAAGCACCTCCATTGCGGAAAGCGGTTCTCGATTGGCTGATCCCCGATCTGGCAACTCCAGCCGTACAAGAGAAGCCGCCGGCGGGCAAATCAGGTGGAATTTTCGGGCGACTTCTGGGCCGTTCTGCAGCTGCCCCGGCAGTTGTTGCGGAAGTTCCAGTCAGTCAGGGCCTAAATGTCTCTGGCCCACCAGCTTTAGGCCGGCCTTATGCCTTGCTGATCAGTTCTGTCGAGAGTGACAGTGTCAACAAGATGCCCGGATGGGTTGCGCTTGATCACTCTAAAATCAACACTTTGCCACAGTTATGGCCACAGATTGACTTCGTTTCGCTGGTGCATTCATACGACAGGATCGAGAATCTGTTCGACCTCGATTATCGCACCGAGCTGACCAATTGGGGCTCGGAACTGGGCTGGCGGATCGCGTTTGAACTGGTTGAGGAAGACTCCTCAGATACGTCTAACGACAGCACAACAGCAGATTACTGGCAATTCTGGGTCGACCGGTACAACCTTTTCCACCAGCCGGCGGCGGCCCTGGTTGATCCGTCGGGCAGAACGCTTTGGGTGGGATCGCCATTGCACTTGAATGCTGCGATTGAAAAATGGACATCGAATCAACTGGCAGTCGATTGGGTCTTGGGCGAATTCGTTTACTGGCATCGACTTCTGGCATCGGCTGAGGCCAATGAGCGGCTTGCCGGAGTGGATGAGGATCGCAAATCGCATGGTGTGAATCTGGAATCATCCTCGTACTTCACAGGCGAGCCTGCGGTTCTGGAGAACTGGGATCAGACGATCAAAAGCCTGAACGAGCAACTTCCATGGAGAGCGGACCGATGGCGGGTGTTTCAATTTCAGATGGATGTGGCCAAGGCCAGGTTCAATCGGTCTGAAGGACTGAGTGGCAAAGCACTTGTCGAGCGTTTTCAGGCTTTGTCTGACACGTTTGCGGAGTCCGCTGCCCTCGAACCGAACGCGGCAGCCGACTGGCTCCGCCTGATCCACTCGGCGATTGACATGCTGGGCCTGAACTCGAACTCGTTAGTGCCACTGGACATGCCGGCGCTTCTAGCGGCCGAGTCGCATCCATTGACAGACGCCGTTCTGAGTTCTTCGAAGAATTTTCAGGCCACCGTGGTCGATTCCGGCGAGGCCGACGAGTTTCATCCAAGCCCTCTGGCTTTTATCAACTTCAAACTCAACCGGTTTGACGAAGCTCTAAAAGAGCACGAAAAGATGATCTCCGACCTCGACAATTTCGTTGAACAGATGGGCAACATGGTTCCCCTGGACGATTTATCGCCAGAAGATCGTGATGCGTCAGTCCAGTATCTTGAGTTCCTGATCTCGATGAGGCTCGGAGAATCTGCAGCCACTTATCGAGCCAATCTGGTGAAAATCCAGAACCTTTATCGCAAGTATTCCGAAGCCGCTGAATAACAGAACAGCTCCAGATACCAAATCAACGACTCGATTATGAGCCAGATAGATTTCAGCCGTTCACCGGTTTCAACCGCTCCACAGGCACATAAAACTTTTCATAACGCTTGCCATCGCTGTAGGGAATGCCTGTGGCGCTTGGGACAAGCACTGTGACCCGGCGGCGGATCGAATTGACCACGCCGAACATTTGCTTGCCTTCCCAGTCAAAGGTCACGCGGGCGCCTGGCTTTACACCGAAATGGACAATCGCACGCTCCTGAGGCGTGATCATCTGGTGATGGCTTTCTGTATGCCCGAAGATGTTCAGGGACAACGCCTTAAATCTTCTAGCTGCACAATTTGAGCGATCCCAGCCGAGCATCTCGGCCAGGTGGAGCATCTCATGTTCCATAATCCTCTGGAGCGCTTCAAGGCGATTGTAACAGAGCCGCCCACAGGCCCTGATCGGGCGATCCACCTCGCTGAAAGTGGCGAAAAGGACAGGCACAGAGACGGCAATCTCGTAACGTGCGGAGGCAAAGGCCTGGCTTTTTGTGGGCCTCGTACGCTTGGTCTGGCCGCCGGAACGGGTCAGTCGTCTTGACAACGCAAATTCGAGCTTTGAGCCTTGTGCTTCAACAGCGGTCCGAATCTTCCCGTTTAAGAGCAGGGAATCATAAAGGTCAAACATTCGGGCCAGGTCGTTGGTCCCGATTTTGGTGAAATTGCTGTTGTCGTTCAGATAAGGTGACTGATCGAGAACCGATTCATGCACCTGTCGAAAGATTCTGTCGAGAACGCCTCCGTCGTGCTGAGTCTCTGTCAGGAGATCTCTCAGCCGTATGGTTGCATCGTCAGATTTGGTTCCCGGATCGTTGGGCCTGGTGGGTCGATCTGTCATCAGCCGGGGTGCTCCATCACGCTAACTGGTGTCAGCATATACGGTTATCGGATGATTTTGTAATCTCTGAAGATCCGTCGGAAGACTTGCCTTGCTCGATAAGCTGTGTAACGTATCATAGGGCAGAGTGACATGAATTGTCATCCGGTTTCTACCGGAGTTCTTTGAGGAGGCCGTTTTTTTGACGGCAAATCGACACACGGAGGTCACAGGCAATGGCTCAGATTAAAGTGGTTCATGATCCGGAACATCATACGCTCATGGTCTTTTTTGGAGACCCGGGCGGCGAGGTCCAAAGTGAAGCGATTGATGAACATACGGTGATTTTTCGCGATGAGGACGGCCACATCATCGGGGTCGAGAAGCTCGATTACGACACTCAGGGAGTCACTGTGGATGTTACGGTCGAGACCCACAAGTCCACGCAACTTCCCTGACGGACAACGCTTTTTCCATCGCCCCTGCGTGAAACATCTGGCGTGACGGGGCGGTCTCTAGGTATCATTTTAAACATTGATGGTTGATCAAGCCCGTTCAGCTCGAATCAGACACGTACCCGACGCAACCGCCTTCGAACGTCTGATTCGGCTGGTCAATTTCCGAACCAAGGAGTGAACTCCGTGCGACGCTTTTCTCTCGCTCTGCTTTTTGCAATCGTTTCAGCCCAATCAGCCCTGACTGTTTCGGCCCAGGAAGCCAAGAAGGACGCCCCTAAGGCGGAACCTGTCAAGCCAGCCGCCGCCGTAGCCCCGGCTGTAGTCAACAAGGAAGAGGCCAAGCCAGCGGCCGCTCCTGCTGAAGCTAAAAAAGAAGCGCCGAAGAAGGTGGAAGAGGCTCCCCTGAAGCCGATCACCCCTGAAGTGGAAGCCAAGCTGGAAGCGGCCCGTAAAGCCGTGGCCGAGCTTGTTGTCGCCGCTGAAGATGCCGGCCTGGTGGAAACATCCATCAACCAGCCTCCGATTCTTGACCTTCTGATCACCGGTCGCGCCACCGACCTGCGCGAGCTGAAGAAGGCCGCCGCCGACCGCATCGGCGTGAGCCCTGAAGTCTTCGGCGCCTGGTTCACCGGCCAGGGCAAAGCCAAGGACGCTCTGGGTGGTCTCGAAATCAAGCCACAAAGCGATGTCCGAATCATTCAGCCAGCCAAGGGTCTTTCCGATTGGTACGAAAAGCGCGCCAATATCCTGAACACCTACGTGGCTCAGGCCCGCTCGACAAAGGCCGCTGAAACCGCCAAGAAGGCCGACGAAGCCAAGGCTGCTGAAGCGAAAGCTGCTGAAGTGAAAAAGGCTGAAGAAGCCAAGGCTGCTGAAGCGAAAAAGGCTGCCGAAGCCAAGAAAGCTGCTGAGCCTAAGAAAGAAGAAGTGAAGAAGGAAGCTCCTAAAGCGGAAGCCCCTAAGGCTGAAGTGAAGAAGGAAGAGCCTAAGAAGAAGTGATTCTGGCTTTCAGGAATCACATTTTTTCAGATCATCACCAGGCCCCCTCACTGTAACAGGTGTGGGGCTTGTTGCTTTTTTAGGAATAGACCAAAATAACTCCCGGTTTTTAAAGCCAGCCTCTCAGACACAAGATTGGTTCCATGAAGGCGACCCAAAAAATCTTGATTTGAAGGGACCAAAGGCCTTCAAGCTCAATTTATGATTTTCGCTATCGCTTGCCACCCACAGCTTTTCATAGGATGATACTCACAGGCTGGCAAATTAAAAAAAGGGCCAATCGGGATGATTTCTCGATTCCTTCACACTGGCTTTGACCGAACTTGACGGGCCTCAACACATAAGATCTCGCAAAGGAATCCACCTCGTATGCAACGCTCACATCGGACTCCATTATGCCTGACAGCGTTACTGATCGTAAACCTGGCGGGCTGCGACGAGCCTCGCACTGCTACGCCCAGCGAAAAAGCCGCCATGGCGAAGGCCAAAGAGAACGAAAAGAATGCCGTCAAGTCACGAGAAATTCTCGGCAAGACAACCACCGATATTCGTAACCAGGAAACCGAAGTCGCTAAAGGTGCAGTGGTTGCAAAGAATTCCGAAGCCGTTCGCAAAGAGGCTTATTCGCCATCGAAGCAGTACATCAGCGCGATTGATCGTGTGGCCGCCCTACATATTAAACATGCCGTTGACCTCTATCAGGCCGAGACCGGCGCCTATCCAAAAGATTACGACGAGTTCATGAAAAACGTGATCAAAAAAGGCCAGCCCGACGAAATTCGCCTGCCACAACTGCCTTACTACCAAGAGTATAGCTATGACGCAGCCACACACGACCTGGTCGTTATGGAATATCCGGATCGCAAAGCTGCCATGGAAAAACAGGCCCGATGAGTGTTCGTTCAAGGTCCATCGTTTAAAAAATGCTTTCGTACACTTGACCGACCCATGTATGATGAAAACATGACAGATAGGTATGAAAACACCATGACTCCCTTCAGCCTGAATTAAAGAGCAACCAACAATGAGCGACACGAACGAGACAGCCTCAGAAAATCCAAGCCCGGCCGACAAAATTCGTGCAGAGGCCGAAGCGATCATCAATCAAGGTGGCCCGATTCGCGAACGGATCAGTCAGCTTGTCGCCCGTGCCGCCGAACAGGCCCAGCACAGCGGGCAAGGGCTGGCAGGGTTGGCTCAGTCGGTGATGGATGCCACGGTTTCCGCCGTAAATCAATCCGTTCCGAGCGACCCAAACAGCACGCTTCGCCAGGTGATTGACGGCCTGGGAGATGGTGTTTCCAAAGCTGCCCTGGCCACCAAACTGGCTGTGACGGAATCTCTCAACAGCAGCAAGTCATTTGCGAACGAAGACTTGCAGAAAGTCGTCGGCGATGTCAAAACGCTTAAGGAAATGTATCTGCAAACGGTGACCGACGCGCTTGGGAAGTTGAAGGACCTCACAGGAACGCAACTTTCCGACCTCCAAAAGCACGCTGTTACCGCTCAGCAGACCGTGATGCCCGCCTTGCAATCAGCGTTTGAAGCCGCTTACAGTCACCCGGTAGAGCTGAGCAAACAATCTGTTCAAGCCGGCCTGGAGCTTTCAAAGCACTCCGTCGGCGGCTTGTTCTCCGCAGTGGGAAGACTGCTTCAGGACGCTGGCCAGAGGATCCAAGCCGATGCGCCTGAGGAAGATAAGACGACTGAGAAAAAATCCGGCGTCTGATTGAGATATCAAATCGGGGGAGGGTCAGCTGATCCTGCCCCCGATTTTCATGATCGCTTATTTGCAAACTTCCGCAACGGCTGTGGCCAATCCCTGAGCGGATCGATCCACGTGTCGTACAATGCCTGCCTTATCCACCACGATATTTGATGGTAAGTATCGTACACCCAAAGTTTTGGCGTAATCCTTATCGCCTGTATCGCTGATCAGGCTCTTCCACAGAAGGTTGCGCTCGACCAGAAATCGGCGGATATCCACAGCCAGGTCGGCAGGTGGTTCAGCGTTCTCACGAAGTCTGTCCACATTAATCGTAACCACCTCAAGCCCTTTGCTCTTATGAGCTTCGGTCATGGCCGCGATATCATCCAGCTGATCCTCGCTAACTTCGTCCCAGGTGGCCCAGAATACAATCAGGACTGGCTTGCCCTTCAAACCGGCCATGTCAAACGGACGGCCATCGACATCCATGCCCTTCAAACCGGCCACCGGTTTGCCAATCCGCTCAAGCGAAGCCTTCTCGCCGGCCAGATATTCAATCAGATCTTCGGACTTGCTCGTTGCAGTCATCGTATCGATCGCCTTACGTGCCAAGTCATAACGACCAGCGTCAACAATCGTTCTCAGATAGACTTCTACAAGTCCAAGCTGAACGTGGACTGGCACGATCAGATCTTCATCCTTGGGCTGAGCAGCGGCGGCGAACAGTTTTTGGACACTTGCAAGCGATTCCTCCAAAGCACCCCGGCGCGCTTCGGCGATGATGTGCGTGGCCTCGGCAAGGGCCCTGATATCAAGTGGTAAGTCTTTTACCATCAAGACTTTCTCAGCCGTTTTTTCAGCTTGGCTGAAAAGCTCTTCGTCGACAACCGTATCAAAGTAAAGCCGCCAAAGTTCGTTCGATTCTTCGCCCTGCTTTTTGCCCGCCAGAGTCGCGATACTCTCCAGCCTCTTGAATTCAGCCGCTGAGATCTCGGCTTGATAGGTGGCCTCGATCGCATCCAGACTTTCTTCCACAGCTCCAGTTTTAGCCGCCGCAGGAGGAGCTTGGGCAATCGCCGGCAAAAGGGCTGAATGGAGCCCTGAAAGAGCAATCGAAAGGACGACCCAAGTCTTTACTTTCAATGAAGATACGTGAATCATAACCGTTCACCTCCTTGACTCTGTTCGGGATCAGGATTTCGCTGGTCCAAAGAAAGGCTCACCAACGACAATCGACTTAGTTTACCAAAACCGGCCAATATCGATGAGTCCGGTTTTTGAGGTTCAACCGAAGAAACCGCTTCCATTTAACGGTCCTCAAGCCATTGATCCAGCAATTGTGTCAGCTCTCGAATCCGGCCTGCCTGAGCTGGATCTCCCGACAGGTTATGAAGTTCTGTTGGATCATCTTTCAGGTTGTAGAGAAACGGGCCGTCCGTTCGGTTGATGATCAGGTTCTGAGCGTCACCGCCGGGCTTCAGCTTTGTCGAAGCCTCAGCCACAGCCGTAGGCAGGATCAATTTCCAGTCGCCCCGGCGAACCCATCGGTAAGTCATATCCACCTTGGGCTGGCCCAGTTGCGAAGCCGTATGAAGAAAAAGCTCTCCATAAAGCGTGTCACGCGGAACCTTTTCAGCCTTTTCTCCAGCCGCCTTCAACAGACTCAGCCCGGGCAGGCCTGCGCTGGAATAGCTCAGACCGGCGATATCCAGCAAGGTCGGCACCACGTCGATCGATGAGACCAGATCCTGACGCTCACCCGACTTTGTATGTCCCGGCCAGCTCAGGAGTAAAGGTGTCCGCAAACCACCATCAAAGGGCGAGTTTTTCGACTTTACGGCGTAAGGCATCCGCTCGCCAGCCAACGGAACAGCCCAGCCATTATCCACCAGAAACAGAACCGCCGTATTTTCGGTCAGTTGGCGGTCACTCAGGAGCTTCATCAAAGCTCCCACGGAATCGTCGAACCAGCGAATGGTGGCATAATAGGCTTGCGTTTTAGGGTCAAGTCCTTTGTCAGCAAAGGCTTTCACATATTTAGCCGGCGGGTTGTGTGGCGTATGAGGCAGCATCGGGGCATACCAAAGGAAGAACGGAGTGCCTGCCGATTGATCAAGAAATTCTGCGATCGGGGCCATGGTATCGCGACCAATCGTCAGCCCGGTATCGCCATGACGCCCCTTGACGGTCATCCCATGGGTGAAGCCGGCGTTGGCATAATGGCCTTCCCAAAATTTGCCGGTCTGGAAACTGCGATAGCCTTGAGTGGCCAGAATTCTGGGTAAGGCGGGAGATCGGGCGATGAACGGATGAGCTTCATCGCGCTGAACGCCCTTGGGGGGATCGTTGAAGCAGATACAGTGCTGGTGGGCATATTGACCTGTCAACAAAGTGGCCAGACTGGCCCGGCACAGAGAGGTTGGGACATATCCATTTACGAAGCTGGCGGACCTGGCCGCAAGTGCATCAATGAACGGTGTTTGCACCACCTTATGGCCCATGAATCCGAAGTCGGTCCAGGCCTGATCGTCGGCAATGATCAGCACGATATTCGGACGCTTTTTCGCAGGTTTCGCCGAATTGGACACCGGCAATGGAGCTTTTGGCGAGGCTTGGTCCTGAGCATACCCTGTAAACGATCCAACCATTGTGGATATCAACAGATAAGCCAGAATTTTTAACCGATTGGGTGATCTGGGAAACAACTTTTCCATGAGGAATCTCGACTCCGGTTCCAGCCGCTTTTTTCGTCTTTTTATGATCCACTGATCCCATCAAAATAAAGCAATTTCAAAGCCTTTACCAATTGGAATCTCTGGAGAGCGCAGAGATTTTTCAGGAATAGATGGTTTTACTTGCTGGAACAATGGAAAATAAAAGCATAAAGGCTGGAACCGAAAGCTGGGATGGAGCTGAAAGCGATGATTTTTGATGATCGTTCCGAACGGCGTGAGACTCTCGAAGTTTCGCGGTATCGACTACGGCCACTGACTCGCGAAGAAGTGCGAGCCCTTGACGACTATGCTGTCGCCGAGCTGAACATGCCAACGATGGTCCTGATGGAAAACGCTGGCCGAGGTGCGGCCCGAGTCCTCTCGTGGGCCATGTTCGAAACCGGATTGATCAGCTCTGAAAGCGAGCCTGCATCAGTGGTTGTGATCTGTGGACCAGGTAATAACGGTGGCGACGGAGCCGTTCTGGCACGACATTTGGAAGCCTCAGGCGTGGCCAAGGTGCGGGTGGTCTGGACCACTCCTCCAGGCGAACTTAAAGGCGATGCCCCCGCCCAGTATCGAATTCTCCAGGCGGCAGGGATTGAGCAGTCACGAGTTTTTGAGCCGATCGAGCTGGAGTCGATCCTGAAACAGGCCGATTGGGTGGTCGATGGACTGTTCGGAACTGGCCTGACCAGGCCCTTGATTCCAGGCGATCTGGCCGGCGACATTGTCGGGATTATCAACGGAAGTGGTAAGCCTGTCATGGCTTTAGATATCCCGTCGGGGATGGACGCCAACACTGGCGAAGTTTTGGGCGTTGCAATCAAAGCCCGAATCACAGCCACATTTGTGGCCCCTAAAGTCGGCTTCTACGAACGCTATGCCAGCGAATGGACAGGACGCGTGGAGATCGTCGATATCGGTCTCCCTCGCCAAGCTTTACGACGATTTGAGGAATGAAATAAAAAAAAGGACAGCCCCAATTCATTGGA
>CAMBZY010000059.1 GCA_945872325.1 Candidatus Kuenenia stuttgartensis
AACGCCTGCCCCTCCTCGGGTGGAAGGTGGCCGGGCAAGGTCGGAAACTGCGGTCACCACCGTCCCCAAAATCGATATTTCCAACGACCTGAAAATCACAGCCATCGCTAACGATGAAGGTGCCTTGGTAGGCTTGAAACTTGGTCAAGCCGATATCGCCGATGTGTCTACCCTGACCGATCGACTGGCAAGGTATCGCAAGTTGCTTGAAGATAAGCCTTTAAAAGTCTTATTGGTGGCTGATCCGCGATTGGTCTACGAAGAGGCCGCGCGGCTGATCGCAGCAGCCCAGTCGGCCGGAGCGGAGACCATTCACCTGGCCGAAACTCCTGTGGTCAGGGTGAAGCCAGAATGAACACCTTTTCCCGCTGGAAAACCTGTTGCGCTACCTGGGTTTTACTGATCTGTTTCCCGATATATTTGATGGCTGATGGTGATCAAAAACAGGCCGTGCCTGAACAGGTTCAGGCAGTTGGGCTGGCAGATTGGCCGATTCTGGCGCGGGCATTAGAGGTTAAGCCTGTGGCGGAAGGGCGGATTGTGAGCTTTCGGGAACTTTGGGAGATGAGTCCGTCTGAATTGTCGGAACCTCTGGCAATTTCAGGGCTTGTGGTACGACGATTCAAGCGTCAGCCGGTCGGCCAGTTTCCCGCACTCGAGGAGCTTTGGATTCGGACCGACGACGATGGACTGGTGATGGTCACGAATCGGTCGAAGGCGGCTCAGACTCAGGGCTCACTGGATTTGACCGCTCCGGGAATGGCCCTTGAAATTCAAGCGAGAATGATTCGTAAAGTCTTGTACGAAAGCACTGATGAGCCAAGGATTGCGCCTTGGCTGGTGGCCCAGAGAGTTTCTGTCAAAGGCTCTGATGATGGTGCAACGGGATCGAATCAGGATTCAGGAGAGAGTCAGAAGCTGATTTTTCTGATTTTTTCGATCATCTCCGCAACAGCCATATTAAGGCTTGTGATGGGCTTTGCAACTCGATCTGGTCGGCGCGGAAAGGTGGGCCGATGAATCGGGCGAAATTTGTACAACTTATTGTCGAATTACAATCGGCTGTTATGATCAATGGTAGGGAAAGCCAGCTCAGAAAGGTTGGTTGCTAGGATGTATAATCTGCATGATCTGGAGCCGAGAAAACGGGGCCCGCTCACCGATTGGAGGAGCTTGGCCCTCTCCACGCTGATTCATTCGTTTCTGGTGATATTGGCAGGACTTGTGGTGATGCAGGTGGCACCATCTGTGACGGGGAAGCCTCTGGAAATGGTCAGGGGTTTGCGAGGCGACATCAGCGCGATCGACACCCGTGCCGGTGCATCTGCCCGAATTGCGGGAGGTTCTCCAGGTGAAGATGGTGGGGCAGGGAACGTGGAACTGCCGCGAGTGTCAAAAGATACGCAATTTCTGGCTCCAAGCGCAGACCCTGGCGAAATGATTCTGGCGGATGCACTACCAGCCGCTAAATCATCAGGGCCGATTTCGACAGAAGCAGGTGCGGAGGCTGCATCAGGCTTGGGCCTGATACCCGGGACAGGCTCTGGAGGAGGCGGTGGAGTGGGGATCGGAAGTGGGCCGGCGGATGGCCCGGGGGTTGGTTATGGAACGACATTTTTCGGGACAGAGGCCAAAGCGCGATCATTTGCATTTGTTATCGACCGATCCGGCTCGATGGCATTTCAGGATGCGTTGACGGTGGCTAAATCAGAGCTGATGGGAAGCCTTCGCAAGCTCCCTCCCGAGGCAAGAATTGCTGTGATTTTTTACAATCAGGTTCCCAAGCGGGTCACAGTGGCAGGCGAATTGAATTTGGCACCTGCGACGGAATCGAATAAAGCCCAGGTGGAAAAGCAGCTTGAGAAGCTGTTGCCTGAAGGCGGGACGGATCATATGGAGGCGTTAAAAATTGCAATCGCCATGAATCCTGAAGTCATCTTTTTCCTCACCGACGCCGATTTAATGACCTATTCTGACGTCAATAAATTGATCCAGGACGATTTGAAGGTTCGCATCCAAACAATTCATTTCAGCCCTGGCTCGGACTTTTCCGGGACTTCACCTTTGAAAAAGCTGGCCGCCTCCACCGGTGGATCTTATCGTCACGTCGATATCAATAAATTCGGCAAGTGATGGTCTCGTCATTTTCTACCGACATTTTTAAATAGCTCCGCCAGTCGGTGTGCATGCTCGTCGTAAGCATTTTCGAACAGTTCCATCGCCTTCTCAAGTCCGACAGTCGAAGCTGCTGTGAGCACGAATGGAGGATGTCCAGCATCTGTCAACCGAGCGGCCACCTCGGCCTTGATGGAATTGATTAAAAGGCATCCGCCGATTGTCGAACCAGGTGAAACCGGTGTTTCGAGGCCTGGAACATGCACCATGGCATCTCCGGCAGGCGCTCCGGTATCGAGGACCAAGTCGCACACATCGCTCAATTTAAGTCCTTTTGGATGTTTTGAGGTACTAACCTCAGCATGTTTCTGGCTGACAACTCCGACCACTTTCATTCCAATGGATTTAAATCCTTCTGCCATTTCAATCGGAACCACGTTGCAACCGCTCGAAGAGATAATCAGCGCGGAATCCTGGTCTGACAATTTGAAATTGCGGAGGATTCTGGCTGCCAGTCCCGAGGTGTTTTCCAGAAACATGGCCTGGCGCTGGCCGTTTGCCCCAACGACCTGATTATGAAATGTCAGTGATAATTCCACGATCGGATGAAAGCCCGGAAACGAGCCATACCTGGGCCACATTTCCTCAACCATGATTCGCGAATGTCCTGACCCAAACAGGTGAACCATCCTGCCTGCCAGAATCGACTTTGCGAACCAGTCGGAGGCTGTTTCGATCAGTGAAATCTGCGACTCAACTGCGTTGATCAATTCTTCAGACTTACGCAGATATTGGCGGGCTGGGGTTTCCATGATGGGGCTCTCTATTGGGAATAATTTGATGAATGGACTGGTGCTGGGATTGCAATTTCAGGCATCGAGAATTTTGCCGACGGCCGATTGCAACTGACGAACACGTGTGACTACTGTCAAATCAAGGCCAAGTCGGGGATGGACTTCCGTAATCAATACCTGACTTTCAAGAGCGAGCCGATACAGCGAACGGACCAGTGAACGTGGCAGGCTTGTCGATGATTTCGTGCTGGTTGCGATGCTTTCAAGTTTCCTGCAAACCATCAGAACATCAGACTCTGATGGCTGTCGACCTGCCCTCAGATTTGTCAGAATCTGATTTAAACTCAATGTGAGGTCGGCACTTTTTTGAATTGGATCGAGATCAGGATCAAATACAAGTTCCGATTCGATCTCTGGAGGGCTTGACGGTTCAGATGGTGCAGGCAGGGCAGGGGCCTGAGGTTCGGAAATGCCGGCCCATTCGCGGAGGAAGGCGGGATCGTCCGGAATATCCATCTCGGCGTTGATTTCAGGGCCACTGGAAACTTGTCTGGTGCGGATACTCGGGAACTTCGGCGTATGGAAGTCCTCGTCAAGCGTATTCACCAGCTTTCTCAGGTTGGCCTGACACCAGGCCTGAAGGTCGCCAAGGCCCGATTTTACGGCAGCTTTTTCGGCCCTGTCGGCTTGCGAATTTGTCAGATAAATCGTGATCCGGAATTCGTCTCCAAGCGGATCAATCGCCTTGGGCGCGTCCTGACCAAGCCTCCACACCTGCGGCATTCGCTTGAATCGGGAATTCTTGAGTGGGTCGTTGCGATCGTCTTTGCTCATTTTTTTTATCGACTGTTTCTGGCTGTTTTTTTGTGATTGTATTTCAATGGCCTGAATCAAGTCAGTCGATCAAGTATGACACTTAAAGGCTGAACTCCTGGCTCGCGACTGATTTCAATGGCAGACTGAAACAGTTCCAGAGCGTGTTGCAGGCGAGTTTCGTCATTTACATGCAGTACAGCGATGGTTTCGCCTGCCTTGACAGGATCGCCGACCTTTTTGAGGAATTCTGATCCGACGCCTGGATCAATTCGGGATGACACATTTTCCCTGCCAGCTCCCAGAAGCATGATCGACTGCCCGATATCGCGGGCCTTCATCGAACTGATCCAGCCGTCGGTAGTGGCTGTAACAGGAATTTGCTTTCGTGACATGGGAAGCACTCCGAGCGGATCATCACACACGGCAGGGTCTCCACCCTGAGCTGCAATCACTTGTCGAAACCGTTCCAGAGCCGTTCCATTATCAATCGTTTGCCTGGCTACCTTTCGCGCATCAACGATTGTATTTGAGATACCGGCCATGACGATCATTTCAGCGGCCAACTCGATTGAAAGGTCAGTCAGTTCAGCCACTCCACGGCCTTTCAGGACTTCAATACATTCATAGATTTCCAGCGAATTGCCTGCCATTCTTCCCAGCGGCTGCTCCATGTTGGTAAGTAATGCAATGCATTTCTTGCCGAGTTTCTTGGCGATGTCGATCATGGTGGTGGCCAGTTTTCGCGCATTTTGCTCCACAGGCATAAATGCTCCATGACCGGTTTTCACATCAAGAACAAGCCCGTCGATCCCTTCCGCAAGCTTTTTCGACATGATCGAACTGGCGATGAGAGGAATGGATTCCACGGTTGCAGTTGCATCTCGCATGGAATAAAGAAATTTGTCAGCAGGTGCAATCTGCGGTGTCTGGCCGATCAAAACCATCCCACATCGAGCCAGAACATCGCGATATTGATTGAGGTCCAGATTGACATTAAACCCTGGAATGGATTCGAGTTTGTCAAGCGTTCCGCCGGTGTGGCCCAGGCCGCGTCCTGAAACCATCGGGACAAGGACTCCGGCTGCAGCCGCAATAGGGGCCAGAATCAGACTTGTTTTATCGCCAATCCCACCTGTCGAATGCTTGTCCACCTTCGGGCCTGGGATCATCGAAAGATCGACAATTTCGCCGGATTTCATCATCGAATCGCACAGAGAGGCTGTTTCTCTGTCAGACATGCCACGCCAAAGGATCGCCATGAGCATGGCGGACCACTGATATTCCTTGACATTCCCGCTCGCAATTCCATCGACAAGAAATGTAATTTCCTGAGGCGAAAGTTCGCCACCGTCACGCTTCTTGCGAATCAAATCCACTGCACGCATCGGTTCAATCTCCCGTTCCATTGCAATCCAAGCCTGTTTTTTTTTGAATTTCAGATGATCACAAGCTCGTATGAAACATCCGGTCCCCAGCATCACCAAGGCCTGGAACGATGTATCCAATATCATTCAGATGACTGTCGACAGCGGCTGTAAAGATCGGAATCTCAGGCAATTCTGCCTGGAAATTCCGGATGCCTTCAGGAGCAGCAAGCAGGCAGATCATTCGGATATTCTGAGCCCCACGCTCTTTGAGGATTTTGCACGCCCTGATGGCAGATCCAGCGGTGGCCAGCATCGGGTCGAGAACAATACAGAAAGCGGTTTCGTCGATCTTGGGAATCTTGTTGTAATATTCCACAGGCTCGAGCGTGGTTTCGTCACGATATAAGCCAACATGCCAGACGGTGGCTTCAGGTATAAATTCCAGGATCGGTTCCACAAGACCCAGACCCGCTCTTAAAATCGGGACAAGAATGACGTTTGCGGCCGTCTCAAAGCCCATGGCCTGCCCCATCGGAGTCGTCACACTGTGCTGGCGGACAGGGAGAGAAGCCAGAGCTTCTACAGCGAGACAGGCCGCAATGCGCCTGGCCTGGTGGCGGAACTCCTCGGGCTTGGTGCGGATGTCCCGAAGACGCGACAGCGATGTTTGTGCAATCGGATGATGAACGATCGTAAGATTTTTCATGATTCAGAATATTTTCCCGGATTTATCCACGATAAATCGTTCTCGATTGGTGATATCCAGAGCAGTCATTAGCGTCTGATTCTTCAACAAGTGTCCTAAGAATTATGGCTGGAGTCAAGTGCGGGGGCGTTGCTAAATCCCATAAAATTCGATATTCTTGGACGATGGATGATTCGTGGTACATCCAGAAAGGCCGGAAACGCTTGTATTTGTGCGGAACGGATTCAGGCTTTCTCGAATGGGCGATTGAGGGATTTTAAAAGGATGGCCCTGCGATTCTCTACACTGGCGAGCGGCTCGAAGGGCAATTGCTCGGTTGTGGAGCTTGACGATAAATATTTGATGATCGATATCGGGCTCTCGGCAAAGAGCCTCAAGGGACGGCTTTCGCAAATCGGTCTGTCGATAAAAAATGTGACCGATGTTTTGCTCACCCATACGCATGGCGATCACGTCAACGACACCGCTTTATCGCTGCTTGCAGAGCAGGGGATCTGGTTCTGGTGCCACGCAGAGCATCAGGAATATCTCGCTCAGAGGCCCGGCTTTCAGTCCCTCAAAAGCAGTGGACTGGTGTTGGCCTATGATGAACGTAAGTTTCAGACAATTTCAGGACTTACCATTTATCCAGCCGCCTTGAGGCACGGCCCCGAGAAAACCTTCGGGTTCAGGATTGAGCATACCTGGAAAGTGGCAAATGAAAGATCTGCGATTGCTTATTTTGCCGATATCGGGTGCTGGAACCGCGCTACGGTTGACCATTTTGCGAATTGCAATCTGCTGGCGATGGAATTCAATCACGACGTAAAAATGACTCTGGCAAGTCCCAGACATCCATCTGTCATTAAACGCAATTTGTCAGATGATGGACACCTTTCGAACGATCAGGCCGCTGGGCTATTGCAACAGATCCTCAACGCATCTATGATATGCAAGCCTAAGAGCCTGGTTCTGCTGCATATTTCGGATCAGTGCAATACGCATGAAATGGCCGTCAATGCTGCAACTCGCGTATTAAGTCACTCTGGCCTGGAGTATATTCCCATTCATCCTGCTGAACAAAGTCAGGCGGGTGGATGGCTGGAAGTGCCTTCAGTGACGAATGTTTGCGCTGAAACCTGTACGGAGATTTCAACTCAGTCGCTTCCTGTAGTGAAATCAGTCAGGAAGAAAAATAAAGTGTCGCCATTTCAACAAGAATTCTTCTTTCCGGTATAATCACAGTGGCAACCTACTTCACCAGCGATCAGCATATCACTCTCAGGCACCCGGAACGTGGTGAGCGATTTTCGCGATTTATGGGTTTATTAAATCCTGGTCAGGATCGGCTCGTCATTGCTGGCGATTTGGTTGATTTCTGGTTTACAGCCAGAGAAGCAGGACGAACTCAACCGATTTCTGATCCTGGATTAATTGCTCTCCAGAATTTTGTCAGCCAAAACGGTCAGGTGATCTTGCTGGCAGGCAATCATGACCAGCATCTTGGATGGTATTTTGAGCGAGAATTTGGGCTGAAATTTACACCAGAGCCATTTGAAGCTGATCTGGACGGATTTAAAATCCGAGTGGTGCATGGTCATCTGCTGGGCGGGCGGTCGAGTTGGAAGGGCTGGATGGAGAGTCGATTGTTTTTAAAGGCATTTGAGCAAGTACCTGATTCCATTGCAGATCGACTTGCAGGTCAGTTAAAGAAATATAACTCGCGGAATCGGAGAGTTGATAACCTGCGTCACTACATGGTTTTTGAACGATATGTACAAAGCCTGTTTTTCTCTGTGGCCGATATCACGATCCTTGGTCACATCCATCAGACAATTTTCCATGATGTCCCAATGCCAACCATCGAATTAAATGAAACCAAGTCTATTTCCAGAATCATGCCTATGGCTGTACTGGGGCACTGGTTCCAGCAATCAAGCTGGTTAAAACTTGAAAATGGCAGGTCGGAATTTTACATCTGGAGTGACGATTCACCCGCCCCCGAACAAGTCAATGACAGCCGTATTCAAAGGCCGATTTGAAAGATTGGCAGGCGCGATAACGCGTTGTAATTGAAAATCGTCGAATCATTCGATTTCATCTTCGTCAAATTCCTCTTCATCGGAATCTGAAGACTTCGAACCGAACCATTTTCTGGCCTTATTCCAGAGTTTTTCAGCTTCCAGAGCGGTGGCTGTACCGATTGGAATATCCAGAGAGAGGTCTTTAAGCAACTCAGCCAGCCCTCTGTCAGCATCGGAATGATACCATTTTTTTCGAGGTGCCGACCACGCCAGACTTTTTTCGTTGCGGTTTTGATCTCGATGCTTTATGGCAAGGCTGCCGTCTGTATAGCCCCAGGCTGCTATGATGGGCGCGTCCGCCGATCCAGACATCTGTAGAGGAGGAATGGTGATCTCGACTGGAGTCAAGCCTTTTCCTAAAATTCTTGCTTGACTGGCTTTGAAACCGCCTCTTGTCGAGATCATTAATACAACATGGGCAAATTCGCCCAACGGTAACCTCTGATGTGTCGCAGAAGCTGCTTTGGAGAGCCTGTAATTGGAAGTGGCTTCATCGTATGCTGTTTTTAATGGGCCTAATTTGATGATGTCAGGCTTTTCTTCAATCAACGTCACAATATCAGGCTGAGATTGAAATTCAGGTGCTAGAGGAGCGAAATCACCGGCTGCCGAAGGAGCGACGGCCATGGAAATACCGGAACCTGTGGCGGCTCGGCCTTTGACTCGTGGAGTTTCGAGAATTCTGGCCTCAAATTCCATCCGTTCACGTGCTCCGGGAGTGAGCAGGGCCAAACGGCGGCCCCAGCTTGGGTCGTCGCGTCGTCGCCTTGCTTCCAGCCAAAGGGGCTCAACCACCTCAGGCCAGAATCTCATTGCAGCTGGATCTTTGGCGACCCAAGGGGCGCTGGCTCTGAGAACGGCTCGCCGGAAGTCGGGATTGGAGGCCCAGATATCGGCCAGTCGATTCCACAACCGAAGTCTGTCGCGACTGACCTTGGGGGTATCCGAATCCGTGTCGAACAAATTTTCCCAATCTCTGGGTAGCCTGTTTGGCAGAAGGTGGCCTTGATCGTCCATCCACGTGTCGGCGACCACCTCATAATTCACGACCAGTTCCTTACGAATCTTCCTTAAAAGTTCGAGCCCTGGAGTCGTTTCACGAATCGCAAGATATCTGCCAAGGATCAAAGGGCTAAGCCCCTGACGCACCTCATAGCCGCGTTCGATCAAAATCCCGGCACGGGCGATTGACGGTTCGGATCCACCCGCCACAACACTTGACGTCAATGCCAGAAGGGCTCGCGCCAGCTCGGCAGATTCGTTCCGAACAGAGCCTCCAGCACTCAGGGCCCAACTCCTGGGCTGATCCATGATCATATCGGCCAGCCATCCTCCAGCCAACGATCGTTCAGTCGGGTCAAGGGCCATCGGCTCATCTTCGATAATCCGCACAAGTTCACGAACCAAAGGCTCGGAAATGATGTCGATGGGAGGCCGCTGAGCATGCTTTTGAGTGCTCTTTGAAGTGGTTTGGCTGGTAAAAATGCTGGGAGAATCTGCCACCCCTCCCGAGGCCAGTTCCTCTCGCATGGTACGGGCAAAATCTGCCAGGGAAGGTTCTGAGTAGGTGGGTTCAGGCGTTTGAGCGAATCGCTTGGACGGGGTTGTCTGGCCAGGCAGAAGGTGGCGAATTTCCTCGAGTTTGCGAGCCACTTCAGCGGCTCTGTGCGGCCTTTTGACGGGATCTTTTTCGAGCAGTTGACGGATCAGTTTGTCGAGTTCTACAGGAATGGCCGGGTTGATCGACCTTGGCGACTTGGGTGCCCGTGAAGTGACCTCTGCAACGATCTCGCGAGTGGCTCCACGAAACGGAAGTTCACCGGTGACCGATTCGTAAAGCACAACTCCTAAAGCATATAAGTCAGAAGAAGGGCTCGGCGGCTTATTCCGAAACAGTTCAGGGGCCATATAAGGCACGGTTCCCCGAAGTGCGTTTTCCTCGACCGTGTCGCCTTGCTGAAGCGCCAGTCCGAAGTCTGTGAGCTTGGCTCGTAAGTCTTTTGTCAGCAGTATGTTGCCAGGCTTAATATCGCGGTGAACAATGCCCAGTTGGTGGGCTTCGTCAAGGGCTTCGGCCGTCTCTGCGAGCAGACGAACTTTTTCGTCGAGTGTCAGGTCAGGGAACTTCCGCAGAAGTGTTGACCCTTCCACGAGTTCCATCACCAGATAGAGAGGTCCGTCAGGAATCTGGCCCATGTCATAAAGACGGACCACGTGGTCGTGTGAGAGGCGGGCAACAATCTCAGCTTCAAGCCGAAGTCTCTCTGCCCAAACGGCTTGAGTCGCAAGGTCGATGGTTTTGATCGCCACTTCGCGTTTCAGGACAAGATCGGTCGCCCGATACACACATCCCATTCCGCCTCGGCCGAGGATGGAATCAATCCGGAATCGTTGGTTGAGAGTGGTGCCGATCATGCCTGTACAGATGTCGCGATGGGTCGAGTTTTTTTGTAACGTTTCGTTATCCTAACCCACCAAAGGCATCCAAGACTACGTTTTCTGCAAAAAACATGAGGCAAATTCTGGACAATCCTCGCTCTACTAGGTCATACTGACCGCTGTTGGAACCTCTCCGTAGAAAAAAAGGCTACCGAAAGTAACGGGTAGTCACTCAGAATACCTGAAAAAGAGTTCATAAGACCATGTCAGCCAAAGACGATGAGCGAGTTTTGTGTGTCCCGACCTCGGAGGTGGACGCTCTGGGCCATTTCCAAGGCTTTCTGGCAGACGCTGATCGTTATCTGGCATATCTTTTGCGACCAGGGATCGCAAAATTCGTGCGTCGAGGCGATTGCGAAACCGACCCGACCCTCAAGCAGATCATTCCCTATGTTGTTTTCTACTCAGGTGATAGGGTCTTTAATTACACCCGTGGCCGTAGTCAGGGCGAATCCCGGCTTCATGCCCTCAAGTCCATTGGAGTCGGTGGGCACGTTGCCGAAGAGGACGCTGCAGGTGGTTGCACAGCCGAAGCTTATGAAATGGCCCTTCAACGCGAGCTTGACGAAGAAGTTCGAATTGATGTGCC
>CAMBZY010000060.1 GCA_945872325.1 Candidatus Kuenenia stuttgartensis
GAGCAGTGCCACTTCGTGTAATCGGCTCACTTCCACACCACGATCAAGCACCCATTCAAGCCCGGCTTTCAGGCCAGCCAGACCAAGGACGTTCGGGGTGCCGCCTTCAAGTTTATACGGCATGATGCAGGGCTGCGTTTCCGTGGATGAATCACCACCTGTTCCGCCTTCACGCCAAGGCCTAAGGTTCACGCGGGACCCGACATACAAGGCACCAGTGCCAGTTGGTCCGTAGAGAGCTTTGTGGCCGGGGAATGCGAGCATGTCGATTGGAGTTTTGGCGAGATTGATGTCGACAATTCCTGCCGATTGGGCAGCATCCAAAAGCATAAACCCACCTGCCGCACGCACCGCCTGGGCAATTGGCTCAATCGGCTGAATCGTGCCGAGAACATTTGCGGCATGGGTCAAGGCCACAAGCCTGGTTTCAGATGTGATGGCGGAGATGACTTCATCGGCATTGAGGTACCCATCGTGCGATGCCACACGTGTCAACCGAATTCGACCGGTATTAGCAAGAGCTTGTAACGGGCGACTGACGGAATTGTGCTCAAGGTCGCTGGTAATGACGTGATCGCCATCATTGACCAGCCCTTTGATTGCCATGTTCAGGGCATCGGTACAATTCAGGGTGAAGACCCAGCGGTCGGGCGATTCGCCTTTAAAGAGAGTGTTCAGGAGGTGCCGGGTGTCGTCCAGAATACGTTCCGAGGCCAGTGCCATGCGGTGTCCGGATCGCCCAGGATTGGCCAGAGAGTTGCGGGCAAAGTGGTCCATGGCCTGATAAACGGACTCAGGCTTTGGGAAACTTGTAGCGGCGTTGTCCAGATAAATCATCGCGAATCATCAACTTCCCAAATATTGTGCGTAAAGCGACTTGGCCTTGGCAATGTCGTTGGTGCCTTTGATGATGGCCCGTCCGTCCGGAAAGACTGTGAATTCATGGCCTTCTGTCTCAAACCGAAGCATGAATGCATTGTGGCGCACATTACCGATCTCGCCCAGTCGGGCAGCCAGTTCGCTGAAGTTCAGAACCTCGTCGCGGCGTGTTGAAATCTGCACAGCATTTCGGCCACAAAGCGTTGTGGTTTGGGAACCCATGGTTCCATCAAGCCACTCGAATTTCCCGTGCTTGCAGGCGGGGCAATCGACCTTCCCCAGCAAAGCAGCCACTTTCAACTGGCGGAACGACCAGTTCCAGAGGTCGACCATGATCAGGTCACGATTCAAAGAATCCGTTTTCCCGGAAAGGATCTTCAGAGCCTCAATCGCTTCAAACGATGCGATGGTTGAGACCGCTGGACCCAGCACCCCAGCGGTTTCGCAGGTGGGAGTCATCCCTGGTGGAGGGGACGTTTCCACAACGCACCTCAGGCACGGTGTTTTGCCTGGAATGATGGTCATGCTCTGCCCCTCGGAACCAATCACACCACCGAAGATCCACGGCTTGCCCAGCTTCACAGCGGCATCGTTGATCAGATAACGCGTTTCGAAGTTGTCCGTCCCATCCAGAATCAGATCCACGTCTGAAACAAGACTGAGGATGTTGGTATGGTCAATGTCCGTTACGACGGCTTCCACCGTGATCTGGCTATTGATTTTCCTCATCTTGCGGGCTGCGGCTTCAGCTTTGGGCAGATTGGATGCCACATCATCTTCGTCGAATAGGATTTGACGCTGAAGATTGTGAAGCTCGATAAAGTCGCGATCCACGACGCGAATAAATCCGACTCCGGCACGTGCCAGATGATTGGCCAGAACGGTACCGAGCGCACCACATCCACAGATTGTGACGCGAGATGCGCTGATCCGTTTCTGACCTTCTTCACCAAGCGGGCCGAATCGCATTTGCCGGCTGTATCGTTCGAGACTTTCGATCACTTGTGACCCCAAAAGCGTTTGTTCCAAAAGGGTTGCGGCATCTTTAGAAAGCGAATCCACCGACTCAGACAGAGCCACCAGCAACGGCTGGAATGATGCTGACTTCGTCCGTGGGCTGAACGGGTGTGTCCAGATCGTCCAGGAATCGGATGTCTTCGTTGTTCACGTAGACGTTTACGAATCGACGCAGTTCTTCGCCATCGAACAGACGCGAACGCAGGTCAGGGTAGTCAGTTGTCAGGCTGTTGAGGACTTCGCCAACGGTGCTTCCAGCAGCTTGAGCGGAGTCGTTACCACCAGAGTAAGGGCGAAGCGGGGTTGGGATGCGTACGAGAGGCATGGATCAGTTCACTTTCTGGTTGGAGTCTTGGAAACCGGATTCATCAGATTCTGGACACCATGAATTACGTGTCCAGCTTCGCATGAATGCTTTTTTGGAAAAGGGAGTGTGAGAAATCAGACCCCGGCGCCCGCCATGACTTGCCCAGCTTCTTGCGAATGCTGGTTATTCATGGCAGCGAGCAAGGACTTGAAATCGTCTAAAGTCGGTCGAATCACCTGCGGTTTGGCAATCCGGTCAATCAAAGCCTCTTGCGTCTTGAGGCCGTTGCCGGTGATTGCCAGTACGATCGACTCATCGCGATGCAAATGGCCTTGTTCAATCAACTTGCGAGCTACAGCCAGTGTGACACCGCCCGCCGTTTCGGCCCAGATGCCTTCGGTTTCGGCCAGTAGCCTCATGCCGTCGACAATCTCATCATCGTTTACATCTTCCGACCAGCCGCCCGTGCTGCGGATCAATTGACTCGCGAAATAGCCGTCGGCAGGGTCGCCAATCGCCAGACTTTTGGCAATCGTATCTGGATTCCGAACTGGCTTGACCTTATTGGAGTTTGTCTTCACCGTGTTCGAGATCGGATTACAGCCTGTGGCCTGAGCACCAAACATACGGGTTTTGACAGGTCCGTCGAGCAGTCCGAGCATTTCGAACTCTTTGAAAGACTTATGGATCTTGCCGATCAAGCTTCCACCAGCCATCGGGGCCACTACGGCTCCCGGGGTACGCCAGCCAAGTTGCTCGGCAATCTCAAAGCCCATGCTCTTCGAACCTTCTGCATAGAATGGGCGAAGATTGACGTTCACGAATCCCCATCCGAATTTGAAGGCGATTTCTGAGCACAAGCGGTTGACCTGATCGTAGTTACCTGTGACGGCCACTACGTTTGCGCCATAAACGGTGGCTCCCAGAACCTTGCCCTGTTCGAGATTGTCAGGAATCAGAATATAGGCTTCAAGCCCGGCTGCGGCGGCATTTGCAGCCACACTTCCAGCCAGATTTCCGGTCGATGCGCAGCCAACAGTCTTAAAACCGAGTTCGACGGCTTTAGACAAAGCCACCGCAACCACTCGATCTTTGAATGAAAGCGTTGGGTGATTGACAGCATCGTTTTTGATGTAAAGCTCTTTTACACCAAGGGCTTTGGCAAGTCTACTGGCTTTAACCAGCGGTGTATATCCGACTTGAAGGCCAACGGTGGGATCACCGGCGAGTGGCAGGAGAGGGGCGTATCGCCACATGGAGGCTGGCCCTGCCAGAATCGACTCACGAGTGACTTGGCCCTTCATGGCCTCGTAGTTGTAATCCACTTCAAGTGGCCCGAAATCGTCCGGGCAAAAGTTCAGCGCTTGCTGACCGTGCATTTTGCCGCAAAGACGGCATTTCAGCCCATTTACGAAGTTAGGACGCTGGCTCACTGGTGCATCTCCCACAATATTCCGGCCGACAGTTCAGGAAGTCGTTCCGCTGTGCTTTTCCATATCCAGGAAAAGCCAACGTCGGGAATCAATTGTCGAGATGTGGAAAAGATAAGAATGGAAAGCGGTTGTGACAATCCGTACACGTCCGCAGAAGCGAACGCAATTTTTGGTCACACCGTTCATCTCATCTTCCCCGCGAATTCCGGTTATTCACCAGAAATCGGGAGGGAGTTAGCACCAGCATTCGAACAAAGGCTTCGAACCGGTTGCTGTGGCGTCTCAGGGCCCGTCCCTCGACCACTCTCGATAAGAGAACCGACGATCTTGAGTTAAAAGATAACCGCCAGAGCCCTACCGGTCAATAGGGCTCTGGCGGTGTTTTTTAAGAAGTTCGTTTTTGGACGAAGCGATCAGTTGGCTGGTTGCTCAGCCTTTTTCTTGCCGCCTTCACCCTTCTTCGCATTTGGATTGCCCTTGACCACAATCTTTGAAGCCTTGGCATCCTTGTGTTCAATCTCAAGCACCACGCCCTTCTTCAACTTCTCGAGCGGGCTCTTCTTCATCACCTTACCCTTGGCGTTTTCGTAAACGGTTTCATTGGAAACAGTTACGGTCACATTGTCTTTATCCTTACCCTTCGGCTTCACAACAATTTTATTGGCCGCAGCGTCCACTTCTTGAACTGTGCCGATCAGTTGGTCAGCCAAAATTGGGGCAGCACAGACCAAAAGGGTCATGACGCTGGTCATTGCCAATCGCATCCAGGTACGCATCTCTGATTCTTCTCCTGATTCACTTGCTTTAAAGCTCAAATGTTGAATACTTTCGGGCTCTTGACCCGCACACCACTTTATTAAACACCAACATATTCAGAAAGTTTCGAAAGTATCGAAACGATATTTGGTTTCCAAAAAGAAGCAGCTATCGCAAATCGCTTCAACTACCCAAAGTTCAGGTAGTACAACTCAGGAGACGAGAACTAGTCATGTGCTCGCTCAAAATCGATCATCAACCAAATCAAGAACTTGCTCAACCACCCTATAACCTTTTTCAATCACGATTTAACCACTAATCCTAGCCTGATTTGGCTGAGCTGTGCGGAGGTAGTCGTGAAACGAGAGACGATAATCTTCGTGGCGGTGGTTGCCTTCGACCAGAATCTGGGAGTCGCTCCTGAACGATTCGTCAACTAGGGTGGGAACACCGTAAAGCATTCCAAATGGTGGCCATGCGCCTGTTTCGCAATCGCTGAAAACCGATCCTGCCTGCTGTTCCGTCGCAAGTTTCCAACCGCTTTTTCCAGTCGTAGTCGCCAACTTCGACCAGTCAATTTTTTTATCGGATGGAAGTACAGCCAAAAGGTATTGGCCATCGGTGTTTTTCAAAAGGACTGTTTTGGCGACATCTCGGCCTTGTGTATGTACGGAATTGGCGCGCCGTGAGCTCGTCGGGGCAGGTTGATGGACCAGTCGCTGAAACGTAACTTGCTGTCCACAGAGAAAATCCTGGATATTCATCGTCTCACCCCTACAAGCTGCCTGATCAGTGATGTCAACCTAATCCTTAACATACCACCTGAAAAAGCGGATGTGACGACGATATCTTTTTTGAAGAAAATCTTATGTAGAAAAAGATTTGTGCTTGTACATTACCTCTTTCGCTTTGTTTCGAGAAGATTTTGAGATGAAAATCACAGTTTGTCGCTCGCTATCTGTTACGATAGACCCGTGTGAAGAGTGGGCTGGCCGATCGCTGGGCTGTTATGGCCTGGAGGAAAGTCCGGACTCCGCAGGGCATGGTGGTGGGTAACGCCCACCGCTCGCAAGGGTAGGGAAAGTGCCGCAGAAAGTAAACCGCCGACGTGGTTTAGGGCGTGCAAGCGTTTTGAACCGCAGGTAAGGGTGAAACGGTGAGGTAAGAGCTCACCAGCAGGCCGGGTGACCGGTCTGGCTTGGCAAACCCCACCAGGAGCAAGACCAAATAAGGGGGCAGATGCGATGACTGAAAGGTCCTCGCAACGCGGATCGGCCCGATCCGTTACGACCCCCGGGTCGGTCGCTTGAGGTGATCCGCAAGGCTCATCCCAGATTAATGATCGGTCCCGATTTTCCTCTAGAAGGGATTTCGGAGACAAAATCCGGCTTACAAGCCCGCTCTTTACACACATTTTCAAGCGGCATCGCTGATCGAATTCTGGAAAATTCCTTGACCAGTGCTATTCCCCTGCCTAAAAAAATGTTAGATTCTGCAATATGATCAGACTACCGATAGACATCCGTTCTATCAGGTCCGCCCCTGCTGCCTTTAGACTGAGCCGTAACAAAAATGTCCACAATCCTGCCTGAACCGCATGCGTATCGTCCGGGAAAATTGGCACGCCTCAAAGAAGGTCTACGTTATCAGGGAGGCATCGGGCAATGGTCCTGGCTGCTCCACCGCGTGACTGGGGTCGGGATTCTGATCTTCCTGATCATTCACGTACTCGACACATTTTTCGTCGTATTCAATCCAGCTTTATATGACCACACCGTAGCGATTTACGGCGGCGTCTTTGATGGCCAATATTTCTGGCCTCTCAGATGGGCGTTCCGGCTCGCGGAACTCGGCCTGATGGCCACCGTCCTCTACCATGCCATCAATGGTGTGCGAGTCATCCTGTTCGACTTCTGGAGCGAAGGCTGCAAGTATCAGAAGGAATCATTTCTGGCGGTCATGATCGTATTCCTGGCACTCATGGTGCCTGCGGCCGTCGTGGTGATAATGCCATTGGCGTCCTCTCCAGATCACATGGTGAAGGTACCTGCAAACACGCCTAATCCCTAATACGCTTTCTGCCTTCGACTATTTCCACAGATCAGAATACCTGAGTACTTCCGAGAGAAACGATTCATGGCCCGTAACCGAATCAAACCACAAGGCGGATTTGAACTTACCGCCTGGTATTTCATGCGAATTTCAGGCTTGGCGCTGGTCTTCCTTGCAGTTGGCCACCTCTTCATCATGCACATCGCCAACAATGTTGAGAATATCAACTACGCCTTCGTGGCTGGCCGTTGGGCTAACCCCCGAACAGGCTGGATCTGGCGTCTTTGGGATATGAGTATGATCGCCTTGGCCATGTTTCATGGATTCAATGGCCTCCGCCAGATTCTTGACGAACATGTTCACGGAGCCAAAGCCCGTGTGGCGATGCACACGACACTCTGGGCTGTCATGACCACCCTGCTCGTTCTGGGAACTTATGCCATCTGGATGTTTCAGGTGGACAAAGCTTATGTCGAGCAGTTCAAAGCCATGAATCCTGGTGCTGGCTCTCACGCATCCGTCAAATAACCTCGCTTTATTGCACTTGACTCATCTATATGGCTGGGCAGTTCCGCCCGAATCGACCATCAACCGGACTCCGACTTAATCATGAGCACTCCGACTTACCATCGTTTTGAAACCATTATCGTCGGTTCCGGTGGAGCTGGCCTGATGGCCGCCCTGCACTCCAGCAAGGAGGTTGGCACGGCTGTTGTCAGCAAGCTCTATCCGATGCGTTCGCACACAGGTGCCGCTGCCGGTGGAATCGCCGCAGCTCTCTCGAATATCGAAGAAGATTCATGGGAAAATCACGCTTACGACACCATCAAAGGTGGCGACTTCGTGGTCGACCAAACGCCTGTCGAAATCCTCTGCCGTGAAGCGGTTGAGTGCATTTATGACCTGGAGCATATGGGCCTGCCCTTCGACCGGACTCCCGATGGCCGGATCAGCCAGCGACGTTTTGGAGGTCACACCCGCCCGGTTCCTGGTAACCCATCTAAACGCGAGCCTGTGATGCGGTCCTGCCACGCTGCCGACAGAACTGGCCACATGATTCTGCAAACACTTTATCAGCAGTGTATTAAGCAGGGTGTGACGTTCTTTGACGAATATCACATGCTCGACCTGATCATGGTCGAAGGTGAGTGCCGTGGGATCGTGGCCATCGAGATTGCTACCGGCCGTCTTCACGTTTTTCATGCCAAAAGTGTGCTGCTCGCTACAGGTGGTTTTGGGCGAATGTTCAAGGTTTCGTCTAACGCTTTCGCCCTGACCGGCGATGGTCCAGCGATCGCATACCGTCATGGTATACCTGTTGAGGATATGGAGTTCTATCAATTCCACCCAACGGGCATTTACCGTCTTGGAGTGCTATTGACAGAAGGTTGTCGTGGCGATGGCGGCATCATGTTCAATGGAAAGGGCGAACGGTTCATGGAAACTTATGCCCCAAACATGAAGGAACTGGCCAGCCGCGACGTCTGTTCCCGATCGATTTATCAAGAAGTTCGGGCCGGTCGTGGAGTGAGTGGTAAAGACTTCGTCTATCTGGACATCCGTCCTTCAACGATCAATAAGTACAAGTCGAGCCCGATCCACCGGGATGGACTGGAAGTGGATGATCACTTCATTGAGTCCCGACTTTCGGAATCCCTCGAACTTTCGCGTACTTATCTCGGAATCGACCCGCTCAAGGAACCGATGCCGATTCAGCCTACAGCCCACTACGCTATGGGTGGAACTCCGACCGACTTCGATACACGCGTGTTCCGAAATGCGGCTGGCGAAGTCGTTCCTGGTCTATATGCTGCCGGCGAAACGGCTTGCGTCTCAGTCCACGGAGCAAACCGCTTGGGTACAAACAGCCTGGTCGACCTCGTGGTATTCGGTCGTCGGGCTGGCAAAGCGATGGCCCAATATGCCAAATCTCACGATTTTAAAGAAATCCCCAAGGATGCGGCTGTACCAACGAAAAAGATGATCGAGGGAGCACTGGCCAAGCCTCGTACGGAGCCTTGGGTCAGAATCCGTGACGAACTCCAAACCGTGATGATGGACGACTGCGGCGTTTATCGAACCGCCGAAGGTTTGGCAAACGCTCGTCAATCGGTTGCTTCGCTCAAGAAACGTTACGAATCCACCGGGATTCAGGACAAAGGTACCGTGTTTAACACCGGCCTTCTGGAATATCTTGAACTTGGCTGCCTGATTGACCTTGCAGCTGCTACGGTTGCTTCAGCGGAAAGTCGTAAGGAGAGCCGTGGGGCTCACTCTCGCGAAGACTTCCCTGATCGCGACGACGTGAAGCACTTTAACCACACCTTCGCCACCAAAGACGGTGATTTTGACGTGAAGATTGACACGCGTGCCGTGGACGTCATTTACATTGAAAAAGATGGCCAGCAAGTACCCAAGTATCCATTGGAAGTGCGTAAGTATTGATCTCGTTGAGACTTGGCAGTTTTGGATTGAACTGCGTTCCAGTTTCCAGATTTCAGAACCACACCGCCCCGATACATTGACAGGAACCGAGCCGTGAGCGAAGAACTGACCGACCCAACAAAAGGTTATCTTTCCACCCGAATTCTCACCGTCCAACTCAAGCGTTACGACCCTGAGAAAGACCGCGAACCTCACTGGCAGGAATTCAAGGTCGAGGCTCGCCCGATCGACCGCGTACTTGACGTTTTAATGAAGGTCAAGTGGGATCAAGACGACACCATTGGACTCCGCAAAAGCTGCGGCCAAGGGATCTGCGGTTCTGACGCCATGCGCATCAATGGTCAAAACAATTTGGCTTGTAAGATGCTGGTTCAGAACCTGAAAAGCGATAAACTCACCGTAGAGCCGATTCTCGGCCTACCCGTGATCAAAGATTTGATCGTGGACATGAAACCGTTTTTTGATCACTACAAGTCGATCATGCCATTTCTTGTCAACACAGACCCTGCCCCGACTACAGAACGCCTTCAGACTCCAGCCCAGCGCGAGCGTTTTGACGAGGGCACCAAGTGCATCCTCTGCGCCTGCTGCACCACAGCCTGCCCACCATTTTGGGGCAATCGCGAATATGTCGGCCCAGCCGCCATCGTCAATGCCCACCGGTTCATCTTTGACAGCCGCGATCAGGCCGCCAGCGAGCGTCTGGAGATTCTCAACGACGCCGAAGGTGTCTGGCGCTGCCGAACCGTATTCAACTGCACCTCTGCCTGCCCTCGCGGAATTAAAGTGACCCAGCTCATCAGCGAAGTCAAACGCGCCTTGATCACTGGCGTGCTGGATATGCCGCAGGAAGCCGAAGTTCTGGCCTGATATACATTTCTTGCGATTGATTTGGTCGTTCTGCAGACACTGTCGAATGACCATCTCAAAGGCTGTTAGAAAATCATCAATGGATTTACAACTTGAGGCCCCTGTCATGGATGGTGCCCTAACCTGGCCTGTAAGACTTCTGGCATTGACGCTTCTCGGATACTCTTTGGTTGGAGGGCTCTACCAAGCTCTCACCTCCACAGAAATCTCGAAAATGGTGATCAAAGATCAGTCGATCTCTGTGAATTTGAACTCTGTTGAAGATCTCCAAGTCATTCCCGGGATCGGCCCTGTCATTGCTGAACGGATTCTCGATCAAAGGTCGCTTCAGCCATTTATCAGCCCTTCTGATTTTGAGACTCGTGTCCGTGGCATTGGCCCGACATTTATGTTGAATTACGGTCAGTGGCTCACCTTTGATGGAATGACATCCACCCGACTTGCTTCACAACCGCCTCCCTCAACTCAACCCATCGGCTTTCCATGAGCGGATTCGATCTGGTCAGCCCGTTTCAGCCTGCCGGCGACCAGCCGCAAGCCATCGAGGCTCTCGTCAAAGGCTTTCGGTCTGGCAGCAAATGCCAGACATTACTGGGCGTGACGGGGTCCGGCAAAACGTTCACCATGGCCAACGTGATTGCCCAACTCAATCGCCCAGCCCTGATCCTTTCCCACAATAAAACCCTTGCCGCCCAGCTTTATGCCGAGTTTCTCGATTTTTTCCCGAACAACGCCGTTCGCTATTTCGTCTCCTATTACGATTATTATCAGCCAGAGGCCTACATCCCCCAGCGCGATATTTACATCGAAAAAGATGCCGCGATCAATCAGGAAATCGACCGTCTCCGGCTGGCAGCCACCTCGGCACTGATCAGCCGTCGCGATGTGATTGTAGTCGCAAGTGTTTCCTGTATCTATGGTTTAGGTTCGCCTGACGACTATCGTAAAATGATGGTGTATATCAAGCGTGGCGATATTCTCGACCGCGACTCCCTGCTCCGTAAATTTGTCGATATTCAATACGGCCGAAACGACGTCGCTTTTGATCGCGGCAAATTTCGCGTCCGTGGAGATGTGGTCGAAATCTGGCCAGCC